>JAISWY010000188.1 GCA_031270925.1 Candidatus Symbiothrix sp. | reverse complement strand
TCCCGATTTTGGGAATTATTGCGCTGTTGTCGTTTCTCGGCCTGTTGATTTCTCCCGAATCGTTCGACTTTTCGAGTGCCCTGAAAACGGTTTTGAAGCAAGTTTTGATTACCGGCGGCAGTTTTTATTTGAGCGCTTACAGCATTTCGCGCTGGCTGTTTCCGAGAGTCGATCTGTCGCCCAACCGCTTTTTGTCCGAACGTTTTACCGGTTATGCCTCCTCGATGATTTTTGCCATTGTGATGCTTAAATCGCTGTTTCCCAGTCTGTTCTTTTTGGAAATCATATCAATTTACACTTTTTATATGGTTTGGGTGGCGGCGTCGGTCTATTTGAAAATCAGCGAAGAACACCTTGTCCGCTTTACCGTTATCGCCGGAATAATGATTTTATTGCTTCCCGCTATTATCGGTGGTTTAATTCGTTTGTTGATGCCCAATTTTTGATAAACAACTATGAGCAAACAAAATAATATCCTGATAAAAAATAAAAAAGCTTCGTTCGACTACGAATTTGTCGAAACATTCGTAGCCGGTATTGTTTTGACCGGAACGGAAATCAAATCCGTCCGTTTGGGAAAGGCGAGTTTGGTGGATACTTATTGCGTGCTTATCAAAAACGAGCTTTGGGTTAAAAATATGAATATTACGGAATATTCGTATGGCAGCTACAACAATCATGTTGCCCGCCGCGAACGGAAATTATTACTCAACCGCAAGGAAATCAAGACGATAGACAACTTGTCGAAAAATGCCGGATTTACCGTTGTGCCGACAAAAATGTTTATCAACGAAAAAGGCTTGGCCAAAGTGGTAATTGCCGTGGCCAAAGGTAAAAAAGAATATGATAAACGGCAGTCGCTGAAAGAGAAAGACGACCGCCGCGAGATGGATCGGATGTTTAAAAAATAAAATCCGTAGAAAAACGAGCCTTTTATATTACAAACTATCTCCGAAATCTTTATGGAATTGTTTTACGAGTTTTTCGCACCAATCGCTCGTAGGTTCAAGACGCCCCATAAAAAAGCGTAACACGGGAGGCTCGTAAGTAAAACGCAGGCCGCCGATTAGTTTGCGGTTATCGTAGAGCCATTTCACACGGTCTATCACATATTTCAGTTGCGAAAGCGTGAATACACGGCGAGGAACAGCTAAACGCAAAAGTTCCATATCGGCATAAGTTTCGTTGCCGTTTTCGTCGCGCTGGTTGGATAGCGAACCGCGTTCCATACCGCGAATACCCGAAATAAGATACAGGGCAGCAGCATAGGAAGCCGCCGGATATTGGCTTTGCGGCACGTGCGAGCAGATAGCGCCTGTATCAACATGCGCTCCAAGCACGCCCGGAGGCGTTACCATCGGTACACCCATTTTTGTCAATTCATTAACGATATATGCAATCGAATCGGGGCTTTGACAAATCATCGATTCATCCCAAGTTTCGTATAGACCAACAGCAATCGCTTCGATTTCGCGAACCGACATACCGCCATAAGTCAAAAATCCTTCAAACAACGGAATAATCGGCTCCATTGCCAAATATTCGTCGCGCTTGTTGGTGCAAATAGCGCCACCTCTTGCCGAACTCAATTTGCGAGCCGAGAAATAAACAATGTCTGCCAAATTAGTCATTTCTTTAATGACTCTCTCCATCGAAGCGCCCTTAAATTCTTCTTCCCGTTTGATAATCAAATAAGCATTTTCACCTAAAAGACTGGCATCCAACACCAAACGAATTTCGTATTTGTCGGCGATAGCACGCACTTGACGCATATTTGCAATGGAGAAAGGCTGACCGCCAATCAGATTCGTAGAAGCCTCCAAGCGAATGAATGGAATATTTCCGGCGCCAACTTCTTTGACCAATGCTTCGAGTTCTTCAACATTCATATTTCCTTTAAAAGGCTGCGAAGATGCAATTTGAAAGGCTTCGGGATAAAGTAATTCTACAATTTTTCCGCCGTATTCAGTGATATGGGCGAGCGTGGTGGTAAAGTGATAGTTCGTCGGCACAATTCCACCTTTTGGTTTCACATAAGTATAAGCCAAAATATTTTCGCAAGCGCGACCTTGGTGAGCCGGCAGCAAATATTCTTTGCCAAGCACATCTTTCACGGCTTGTTTCATACGAAGAAAACTTTGCGAACCCGCGTAAGCGTCGTCGGCTCGCATCATGGCTGCTAATTGGTTATCACTCATGGCATTAACACCGCTATCGGTAAGCATATCGAGGAATACATCAGTAGTATTCAATCCGTAAGTGTTAAAACCTCCTTCCCGAAGGGCCTCCAATCGTCGTTCGATCGGAACCAAATGCAATTTCTGCACGATACGCACTTTATGCAACTCCAAGGGAATCTCTTCTCCGCTGTAAAATTTAATTTTTGCCGTTTTTTCTGTACTCATGGCCGATTTTTGTTTTTTTAATGAATTACTAAATAACAGATTTTCAAAATTGAGCTGCAAAGTTATTTAAAATAATTGTTTTTTTAGGATTATATTGAAAAATTTGCATAAATCGGTGATTTTTTCTAACATTGCAGTCCAAAAACAATACAAATTTATGATAGGAACATTAGTCAATGCCGGCGCCATTGTAGT
>JAISWY010000070.1 GCA_031270925.1 Candidatus Symbiothrix sp. | reverse complement strand
ATCGACAGGGTAGAAACCCATAGCCGAGAAAATATACCAAGCCGACATTTGCCCACAATCGTCGTTCCCGCACAATCCATCCGGTTTCGGTTGATAAAAACGGTCGAAAATTTCCCGGATAAGTTTTTGTGTTTTCTGTGGTTGATCGACATAATTATAAAGATAAGCTACATGGTGGCTCGGCTCGTTCCCGTGCGCATACTGACCAATCAAGCCGGTTACATCCGACACAAAACCCGTATTTTCGGTTTCACTGACAGTATCAAGGAAAAACAATGAATCGAGTTTGGCGGCGAAAGCGTCTTTTCCGCCCATCAGTTCAATTAAACTTTGCGGGTCGTGCTGTACGTGCCATGTATATTGCCAAGCGTTGCCTTCGGTGTAGTCGCCTCCGGAGGTGGCTGCGTGCGACAAAACAAATTGGTCGAAAGGCGTGCGCCATTTTCCGGTCGAATCTTTGCCCCGCATTAATTTTGTTTCGGGATCGAAAAGATTTTTGTAAAATTGCGAACGTTTGAGGAAATATTCGTAATCGTCTTGCTTGCCTAATGCTTTGGCCATTTGAGCCGCACAATAATCGTCGTAGGAACTTTCCAATGTTCGGGAAACCGATTCTACCGCGATTTTGTCGTAAGGATAATATCCGTATTGCAGATACGTTTCCCAATTCGATTTTCGATGACTGACGGTCAGTGATGTTTTGATGGCGTCGAAGACTTCTTCGGCGTCGAAACCACGAAATCCTTTCAGATATGCTTCCACAATAACCGGAACCGCGTGATTGCCTATCATGCAATAATTGTCTTTTCCCCACAAAGTCCACATAGGCAAGAAACCTTGCGCTTGGTAATGCGCGAACATCGACTGCACAAAATCGTTCACTTTGTCGGGATTCAATATCGTGTAGAGGGGATGCGCCGCCCGGTACGTATCCCATAGTGAAAAGGTTGAATAATAATTTCCGGTTGGCGAAGTAAAAACGCTGTCGTTCACGCCACGGTAACGTCCGTCGGTATCGGCAATGTTATTCGGTTGTATATAAAGATGATACAGCGATGTATAAAAATTCGTTTTCTGTTCGTCGCTTCCTTCTATTTCGAGGACGGATAACAGCTCGTTCCATTGATCGCAGGCCTGCGTTTTGATTTGCTCGAAATTCCAATTCCGGTTTTCTTGTTCCAAAGAAGCGATTGCACTTGCAACATCGACCGTTGAAATTGCTATTTTTGTATGCAGGCATTCCCCTTTTTTCAGGTCGAATTGCAGCACCAGGCGTTTGGCTTTTTCGCCTTCGCTTTGCGGTAATTCTTCCTTGACGGTATAAGGTTTATCAAATCGGATGACGTAGTGATATTGTCTTGTTACCCAATTGTTTACGGTTTGACTTCCGCTAATTGTGTAAGAATCGGACAAGGCCATTTCGGATTGCCGCACATGAGTTCGCAAAGCTTCCTGATGCCATACAACGCCGCTTTGCAAATCAACTAAAAGCCGGGCGGGAGCGTCCTCGTTGTAAGTGAAACGATAGAAAGCCGAACGTTCGGTCGCCGTGATTTCCGCCAAAATATTATCGTCGGAAAATTGCACGGAATAATAACCCGGCGTGGCCGTTTGCTTTGATTTATCAAATCGCTTTTTATAAACGCCGTCTTTCATATTTCCGCTGAAGGGCAAAAGGAGAATATCGCCCAAATCCGAACAACCCGTACCATTGAGATGCGTTTGGGCGAATCCGATAATGGAATCGTCTTCAAAATTGAATCCCGAACAGTAACGCCACGAATCGTTGCCCGTTTCGGGACTTGCCTGTATCAATCCGAAAGGAAGACATGCGCCGGGAAAAGTGTGGCCGTTATCGGCGTTTCCAATCAATGGATTAACATATTTGCAATAATCTTTTTTAATTAATTGATTATTAATTAGATATAAAATATCCTTACGCTTCGTCATTTCTTTCGGAATTTTTATTCCCGACATTTTTGCCCAATTTTCGATGGTCGCTTTATCTGCCGTTTCTTCCAATGAAGCCTTCCATTCGGGAAGATAACCCAATACGCCCATATATTGCACCATGTCGAAATCGGGAGAATCGGTGGATATATCATTGTAATAGATTAAAGTTGCTTTATTGTCGGTTAATTTTTTCTGAATGGTCTGTATATCAACTTTTTGAGCCGGAACATTTTGTTCGATGATTTGAGCCGCCGCTATTCCTGCCGCTTCGCCCAAGGCCATCCAACAAGGCTCCATACGAAGAGTTGAAAAACCGATATGGCTTCCCGAAACGGATACGGGAAACAAGAGGTTTTTTAGCTTTTTCGGAACCATCACGCCGTAAGGAACGGTATAGGGCATCGACTCGTATCCGAAAAATCCTTCGAGATGCACGCGGTCTTTTTCACGTTTGAGTACGGCATGGGAATCGAGCGCGTAATGCGAAGCCGTGATGCTTTGAGAATGCACCGGCGGACGTTTTCCTTCCGATAGTGGTAAGGCGTCCTTGGCCGTAAAGAAATACAAACCTTCCAAACGCCGCCCTTCGCGGACATAGACTTGTCGCGGAAAATGATCGTTATCCGTGTATTCCGTTGCAGACAATCCCCATTCCTTGCAGGCTTTACGGAAGTGCGCCGGTAATTTTTTGTCGTTTTGTGCAAACCAAAGCAATCCGAGCGTATAATCTTTTAATCGTTGAGCGAATTTGTCGCGCCATTCCCAACCTGCTGTCGGCCACGGCCAATTTTCTTCCGGCAAATCGGTCGAGATAAAGGCTTGATGTTGATTGTTGGCGTCGGTCTTTCCGTTGGGTAATTGGACACTGTTGGTTATTTTGGCGATGCCCCAAGGGTCGCCCGGAATCGTCGTTTCATTGCCTTTCCGGATGTTTTCGCGGTTGGCTTCCAACATTTTCGGACTTACGTTCAGCATTTCTACACCCGTATTTCGGCCTGTCCAAACATCTTCGATGAGCGAAATATATTCGTTGCGGTTGTAGTTTTTGGGACGATTAATCGGTTTGCGGTCGTTCTTGTTGTCGGTCAGGCACAAGCGGTAATTGTATGACTGAACGGCGTTATCTCCTTGATAGGTAGTACCTTCCGATTCGTAACCATCGTAATCGTTGAAATTGCTTTGAATGCCTTTGCCGAACTGAACGCCCCAATGCCGGTAGATTTTTCCGGCGCAGACTTCGCCAAATTCGGCGCGGCTTTCACGTCCCACGCGGAAAGGGATATTGGCCGCTGCGCCCAAATCGCCTTCGTAAGTGGCATCGATAAATACTTTGGCTTGATAAATCTCGGTACGATTGTTTTTTCGGTTCAATATTTGAATCGCTTTTATTACATCGTCTTCCTTTTGGATATTTTTAGGGTCGGAATCGAATTGCCGGCCGTACAAAACGGTTATTTTGTTTCCCTGCGCATTGATCATATCGTGGAAAATCCGCTCGGCGACCGACGGCTCGAAATGATAACCGTCGCTGCAATCTTTCACTTGTTGCGAATCTTTGCCGTAATTTTCGACATAATAGTTCTTTATGCGGGATACAAATTCGTGAAATAAACCGGTTGTAGCGTTTCTCGTACTAATATCGGTCGCTCCCAAACCATTGGCCGGCAGTCCGCCGATGTGATGGCTACGTTCGAGAATCAGCGAAGTTTTTCCTTCGCGGGCAGAGGCGATGGCGGTCATTATTCCGCCGGGCGTTCCACCGACAATAAGCAAATCGTAAGGCTTGGTTTGCGCCGATAAATGGATAGCAATACAAAGCCAAGCGGCCAATAAATAACAAAAGCGTTTCATTTTGAATTATTTACAGATATTTTCGAGCAAGAACCAGCAATTTCAACAACATAGCTTCATACAAATCCGTACCGACGAAAGCCGTATGCGAATAGAAATCCTTTTCCAATATTTCATACTTTACATCATATTGTTTCAATGCTTTTTCAAATGCAATAATTTGCTGTTTATCAACCAAAAAATCACCGGAACTGTAAGTCAATACCGTATAAGGCGCACCGGAATGTACGAAATGGACCGGCGAAGCATCGCAGCGCTTTTCAACGGACGAGAGGCCGAAATAATCGTCGTGTCGTTGCGACGGTACAAAGCCGGGAACAGTATGTTCCAAATCGTATATTCCGTTGAAAGCGACCAATAATTTCGCGCCTTTTATCCGCATCGCCGCGTATGCCGCCAAATGTCCTCCGGCGGAATGTCCGGCGAATCCGAATCGCAACGTATCCAAACCGAGTTCGCCGGCGCGACTTTTTACAAAGGCCAACGCATCTTGAATATCCTGCCACGTATCTTCCAATTTCGCGCCTTGCGAAAGCAGCGAGTAGGATATTCGCACGCCGGCAATACCGTTGGACGCCAAGTAGCGCGATTGCAGGCTATGTCCGTTGTAGTCGCCCTGATGCCACCCACCGCCGTGTATCCAAACGATGAAAGGCCGTTTGCCTTGGCTTTCTTTCGGTAAATCGACCTGCAATTTCAATTCGTAATCGGGATAATCTTTGAAAACAAAGGTTTTCGTTACGCAATCATGATAATCCGACTCCCTGATAAACAGTCGTTTATAAGTATAGGGAATCAACATATCTTCCGGAACGGAATCGGGATTGAATACGTTTAATTCCCTGATTTTCGATTCGTCTTTCAATTTATACCGCTCGCCTGCCCGCACCAAATCCAATCCGTAACGGTTGATAATCTTTTGTCCGGAAACAATAATATTCGGAAACAAAGACAGAAGCAACAGGACTAAAAACTTGTTTTTCATATCAATAGATATATTTTTCAATCTTTATTTCGCCCGAACTTAAAACGGATTTCGCAATATAAATTTGTCCCCGTTGCGGTTGCGCAATTTTTTGTCCCCATAAATTGTATAATTCCTTCACAACATCCGAAGAAACGGAAGGTAGCGCGTTGGGAATATTGTTGTGGATAATCATGTATTTCCAAGGCTCTACATTGTTGTAATTGCCGATCGAACCGCTTGGAATGTACAAATCAATAGCATTTAACGTTACTCCGTCGAATGCGTCCGTCGCAGTAGTCGGCGGGCTTACGCGATTTACCGTAATGTTGTTCAACGATTTCTGCCGTGCAAATGCTTTCGAGCCGATTTCCGTAATGCCTTCGTGGATAGTCAGCATTGTGAGCGAATGACGGGTATCGTGATTGGTATTGAAACAATCGTGTTCGATTTTCGTAATGCCTTCGGGGAAAGCGCCGATAGCCACTTTGGTTGTCGCAAAAGCCGTATTGCCGAGCGTGTTAAGCGCGGCTGGTAATCCGGTCATTGTCAGATTGGTACATTGAAAGAAGGCGGTGGCGCCGATGCCTTGCAATCCCGCAGGCAAAGCCAATGAAGTCAGCAAATCGCACTGAACAAAACCGCCTTCGCCGATGCTTTGCAATGATTCGGGCAGGTTTACGGTGGTGAGTTTGCGGAACCGGCGGAAAAACCGCGAACCGATGGTTTTGAGGCCGGACGGCAATTTGACTTCCGTTACCTGCAAGCCCTGCGCATCGGCATTGATATTGAACGCTCCGAGGTTTCCAACAGCGGCCGGCGTAGCATTGTTTTCAAATTTAGCGGCGCTCAAATCAAGCGTTTTCAGAGCGGCGCTAGGAAATGCGGTCGCAATGGCCTGACAATCGGCGTAAGTAAGGTAAGCGTCGCCGGTAACGACGAGCGTT
>JAISWY010000096.1 GCA_031270925.1 Candidatus Symbiothrix sp. | reverse complement strand
GCCGGTTTACCCAATTTTATGAATATCGCGGGCGAAAACTTATCGGGCGTTTTGTCGTCGAACGAATATTTAACGCGCGTTAATTTAATGGGCGCCGGCCGTTTGAAGGAAGCCGATACGCCGGTGTTTCTCGGAAAAACGGTAGCAGTTATCGGCGGCGGAAATACAGCCATGGACTCGGTGCGCACCGCTTTACGCTTAGGCGCCGAAAAAGCGATGATTGTCTATCGTCGTTCAGAAGAAGAAATGCCCGCGCGTGTAGAAGAAGTGAAACACGCGAAGGAAGAAGGAGTTACATTCCTCACATTGCACAATCCGATTCAATATACCGGCGACGAAAAAGGCCGAGTGAAGCAAATGGTTTTGCAAAAAATGGAATTGGGCGAGCCGGATGCTTCGGGACGGAGAAAACCGGTAGAAATTCCGGGTGCAACCGAAACGCTGGATGTGGATTTGGTCATCGTGGCGATTGGCGTTTCTCCTAATCCATTGGTACCAAGAGCTTTCCATGGATTGAATATGAGCAAATGGGGAACGATAATCGTCGATCAAAACAGTTTGCAAACCGATTTACCCGATGTTTTCGCCGGCGGCGACATTGTCCGCGGCGGCGCTACGGTTATTTTGGCGATGGGCGATGGACGAAAAGCGGCAGCGGCGATGCACCAACAATTATTCGGGAAATCGTAAGCTCTTTATTCCTTTATCAAACTACAACTCTTTTTTTCTCCCGTATAAGTAGTGAAATAAAACACATAATTTCCTGTTGATAAATGATTTAAATTAACGGAAGAAAACATGCGGTCGCTTCGAGAAAACACTTCTTTCCCATCGACCGCATAGATTTTGATTTGCCGAACCGGAATCGAAAAAGAGACAACATCGCTAAACGGATTCGGATATACATTTAGCTTGTTGTTTCCTGAAATGTCCGAACGATCATTCAGCGGAATGGCGTCGTATTCATAAGCGCCTATATCCGGTTGATTATCACGCAAATAACCACGTTGGTCGATTAATATTCCCGTATCCGTTTTGCCGCAATTAATGGCAATACTGCCGGCCGAGAGCGCCATGCTTTGCGTTTGACCTCCGTTGGATGCGAGCGTTTCCAATTTGATTTGGGCGGCGGTATAATCAATAAGATTATTACTCGATGCTTTTAACGAAACATTGGCTAATTGAATGGCGTAGGATTTTCCATCTCCACTCGGATTATCAGCGATAATATTATTGATGATTTCGACGATATTGTCGGCGGTTCCGTTCACGAAAATACCGGCGGTTTTGTCGCTTACATTCGTATTATTTACAATGGTATTGTGGAGGATGTGAATATTCCGATTATTGCCCGAAGCGTTGCCGCCTTCGATGGCAATCGTTCCGCTGTTCGCCGTTAAATGATTGCCGATGAATGTGTTATTTGCAATGTCGCATTTTTCCACATTGTTTTGAGCGTAAATCCGTAAAGCCGAACCATTGTTATTGGCCGTATTTTCCCGAAACAAACAACCGGAAATCAAAATTTCGTCGAAAGCGTAATTGGAAGCAATCAAACCGATCGCTCCGTAAGTAAGTGATTGATTTTCAATAAAATTACACTGGACAAACCGCGCACCGCCGCCTTCGACACGCGCCACGGGCGAGCCTTTGGCCGAATTGTTGATAAAATCGACATTCTCGCAATGCAAAACGGCGTTTTTACCGCTTAGCGATTTAGCGATGATGGCGCCTCCCTCCTGATTATTGCTTATGTCTTTTATACACAGGTTTTTAAGTCGCAATGTTCCACCGTTGATTTCAAACAGACGAATGTCGGCGGCAGCTGTCAGAATCGTATTTTGATTGCCTGAACCGATAATCGTAACGGCGTTATCCTTGATAACTTCGTATTTCGCTTGGGTTAGGAAAGTCCCTTCGCCCACGCGGATTGTATCACCGGAGACAGTGTTGGTAAGCGCCGCGCGAATACTTGCGAAAGCTTGCGTCGGCGAACCGCATCCGTCCTCGTCCGAACCATCGATTGTTACGTAAAAAGTGGTTGCGGACAAGGTCAATGCGAAGGATAATAAACCTGCAAAAAAAGCAGATAAACGTTTCATTTCTTTTTCCTGTTTTTGGTGTAATCGAACAAGCCTTTGGCGTCCAAACGCGCCTGCAAGTCTTTTAGGTCGATGTCGCGCGTGCGTTTGTTCTGTATGGCTGCCATTGCCGCCGCCGTTCCCGCCGCTTCGCCGATAACGGCGCAAATCGGTTGCACACGATAGGAACTGTGGGCGATTTTTGTACCGCTGATGATTCGTCCCGCCGTAAGCAAGCCCTCGGTTTTGAGCGGAGTGAGCGCCCGGTATGGAATACCGTAAGGAGGCCCGTGTTTCACGCTTTCGGGAATTTGCATTCCCCACGCATCCAAACTGTAATGCGCATCGGCTACTTTATCGTCAGGCATTACACCGTTGATAATATCGTCGGCCGTAATCACATAATCGCCTTTGATACGGCGACATTCGCGCACGCCGATTTTCGGCGCCAGATTCACAGAGAAACCGGCCTCGTTGATGATGCGGATATTGTGTTCCAATTGCTTCAAACCCAGCATTTGTGCGGCGGCGACTTCGCTGTTGTCGTAGGTTTTCTTGCACTTCACGGTCGTTCCCCAAAAAAGATAAATTCCTTTATCGGCCGTGTGGATTTCTTCCAAGCGGTCTTTTTTCAGCCAGTCTTTTTCGCCGTCGGCCAAACCACTGCTGCCCTTTAATTTATCCAACGGAAATACGGCGTCGCGCTTGATTTTTTGGGCGATAAACATCCATGTACAAGGTTGTACTTTGCCGTCGCCCACTTCCAAACCGACGCTTTCGTTGAAATCGCTTTTCGATTCGTTGCCGTACATAAATTCGCATCCTGCGGCGGCTGAAACCAAACCCGTACCGGTGGCGTCGATCGTAACTTTGGCGTAAATATTCTGCAACATAGCGTTCCGCATCACCTGCACGCCTTTCACTTCGATATTGCCTTTTTTCTTTTCGACAATCGTATCGACAACAGGCGCGCCGCACATCAACGAAAGATTCGACTCTGCTTCAATCATTTTTTGAATGACTTGAATGAATGATGTCGGATGCCAAAAATGGGTCATACCGTTGTAGCCCGCTTCGCCGAAGCTAGGATCGGGAAGGCCGTCCAAATCATGCTTAGCATTCAACTGTTGAATCATTTCGCGGAAAATGCCCACGCGCGGGCTGCCGCAAACGAAGGTTACGAACATATCGACCGGAGCGCCGCCCGGCGCCCAATCTTCCTCTATCAGAACCACTTTGGCTCCTTCGCGCGCAGCGGCAACGGCAGCGGGAATACCGCCCGGCCCGGCGCCGACCACCGCCACGTCGAAATATAAATCTTCATACGTCGATTTTTTCTTGTCGATAGCGGATTGTACGATCGGAGTCTTGCCCAGCGCCAGTTCGGGAGAAACCAGTCCGGCTGCCACGCCTATACCTGCCGCTTTGAGAAAATTTCTTCTTCCAATCATTTTTTCAATGCTTTTGTCGAAAAATGCTTGCCGTTTTCGTCAGTTAATTTCAAAATATAATATCCTGATGATAAATCACTTGTGTTGATTGCAGATTGGATATTCCCGAAATTTTTCACTTTTACGCCCGAAATGGTGTATATTTCCAGCGATTGCAGTTGGGATGAAACCTGTAATTCGCCGGTAAATATTGTCGGATAAATTTGTAGTTTTTCGGTAGATACCCGGCCGATACCGGTAGAAATCGGTTCGTAATAAATTCGTAAGTTGCGAATGTAGATTTGAGCATTGCCCGTGCCGCTGTTGATGCTTCCGGTGAAAGTAATCGACGAATTGGCCGTTCCATTGGTAATTTCCAAATCGTATTCATACCATTGTGTGGTATAATCGAGTGTCGGTATCGAGGCGACCGAAGAAGAACCATTCAAAGTAACATCCAATTTCCAATCTTTATTTGATGAACCGGTTGTCGCTTCAAAATAGAGCTTGACCTTTGTTTGGTTCGGAGCAAGCAAATCCAAATCGGAGATTGTAAATGCGCCGTTGCCGGAACTGCCGCCCAAACGGACGGATTTGCCGATATGAGTAGGAGAAGCAGGATTTTGAGCATAACAAAAAGCAGATGTTGTATTGGCTGCAATTTGTTCGCCGAAAACGGTTTTCCAAGTATATGTACCGGTTTCGTCCGACATTTCTTTGGTTGAACCTGATACTGCCGAACAATCCATTTTTACCAATGAAACAGGTTCTTTTATCACTTTGATTTCCTGCACGTACAAATTGCCGGCAACATCGATTTTCGAATGTGTAAACCGCAAATGAGAACTTGCCGTGCCGTTCGCAATTGGATATACAAAGGTGTAATATTTACCGCCAAAACTTGTGCTGCCGGTTCCCGAATCGCCGTCGGCGGATGCGGAAATGGTTCCCAGAGGCGTTTCATCCAATTTAATTACCATGCTGCCGCTTTTATTGGAACCGGCTGTAATCTTGATGATTAAACGGATTTGTTCGCCTTCGCTTGCCCGTAAATCCAGTGCGGGAGTAGTAGCGTCGCCGGTAGCTGCAATGTCTGCGCCACCCCAAGCCACTGCTTTACCCACGTGCGCCGGACTCGCTATATTTCTGGCATAGCAATTAGAAGAAGTCCACTCTACTCCACTGGCCGACAGCCAATTATGAGGCGGCGTTACTTCCGGATCGGACATATCCCTGGCAGCGTCCATCGTGAAAACCGATGCATCCAAATGCAAAATCGTTGTTTCAAATTCTTTGGCGGCAAGGCTTCCCATACTGCACGTCGCCAATAAAACCATTAGAAATTTTTTAGCTTTCATATTATTATAATTTAAATGTTGAATGTTTTGTTTGTTTTTTATACACTGCGTAAGCGCCGACCAAAGCGGATAACACCAAGAGGCCTTCGCCTACCGGAACGGTGGGGGCGTTGGGCGCCGCGCCGATGCGCAAATCGCCGGTGGAAGTTTCGTCGGCATGACTAGGGGATGAATCTCCTTGTTCGCGTTGCAGCCAGTTTTCGCTGCGATCTTTAATTGTTCTGCGGTCGGCTGACGCCGAGATTGCTAACAGCATAGCTGTTGCTAAAATGATTGTCTTTTTCATTGTTGTTCTTGTTTGTGTAGAGACCTTGTG
>JAISWY010000095.1 GCA_031270925.1 Candidatus Symbiothrix sp. | reverse complement strand
TCAAACTGCCGTCAATACCCCAATTCTGAACTTTACCGTAGTTTTCCCAAGGTTTGGCATGAAAACCCGCCGTACTCGGTATTGTATTGCGTTCCAACAATATATCGGTACGAAGATTGTTAAAGTAATCTACCGTTAATTCAATCCGGCTCTTGAAAAAGTTCAAATCGAGTCCGACGTTGCGTTTGTTCTCTATTTCCCAATGAATGGTATTGTTTTCAAATCGCTGGTCGTATATGCCGGCTCCGAGTCCGTTGGTTGCCCCCGATGTACCGATGCCCTGATTGAAGGTATATCCGCCGGTTGAAAAAGTAGGGCGGTACAGGAACCTGTCGCTTCCGGTATCGTCGTTTCCGGTGCGACCTGCGGAAAGCCTTATCTTAGCGCTGTTTATCACATCTTTCAGAGCCGAAGGATAAAAACTTTCATTAGAAATGTAGTAGCCCAAGCCTGCGGCAGGGAAAAAACCGAATCTTTTACCTGCCACAAAGGTTTCGCTTCCGGTATAACCGAAGTTGCCCTCGAAAAAGTAGCGATCGGAGAATGAGTAAGTTACACGTCCTACAAGACCTTGTTTCCTGTACGGAAGCACCGTAGCGCTCTCCTGATTTTCTTTCTGCATATAAAGCAACATTCCGCCTACGGTATGTTCTTTAATAACTCTCGCGTAATTAATGGAAGCTTCAATATATATTTTGCGATAGGAACTTGTTGATGTAAATTCCGGATCGGTCAATTCGGGAGAACCGGAAACCGATGTGTTAAAAACAAGATTTCCATCAGCGTCGCGTCCCGTCGCGTTATAAAGGCTGGGCCAATAATTGCGTAGCGTTGCCGCATTGCCGTCGTAATCGAAACCGAGCTTTCCGTTGGCGCTCAAACCCGGCGTAACGAAAGCCAAATCCTGCGACAAACCTACATTGGATTGCAGGCGTGTGCCGTATTCCTTGCGATAACCCTGGTTGTACAGCATATTGAACGGGCTCCGGTTATCCGCGTTGCTTTGTATGGCATAAGTTGCCAATGTGCCGTCGCTGTATATCGCCGGAAAGAGATGCGACGGCGTATGAAGCATAAAAGAAAATACGTCGTCGGGCGAGCGGTTCGCGGTCAGCCGATTGATGTACTGTCCGGCAAGGTCGATATTCAAGTTCGTTGTCTTACTCACTTTCAGGTCGATATTGCTTCTCAGGTTGTACCTTTCGTAGCCGAAATCACTGTCGTATTTTCCCATCGGATTGTCTTTGAACACGCCATCCTGCGTCAGATACGCCATCGACACGAAATACTTCGCGTTTTCCGCGCCGCCGCGGAAATTCAGGGTGTAACGCTGGTTGGTAACCGTTTTATCAATCAACTCATCCATCCAGTTGGTATTCGGATAGAGGTCGTTGTCGGCTCCGGCTTTGTACAAGTCAATTTCGGATTGCAGCTTATAGGGGTCGTTTCCGTCGTTGAACTGCGCTTCGTTGGCAAGTTCCAGATATTGCCACGAATCTACAAAGTCGGGCAGACGTTGCGGCGTGGAAAGCGACGTTTCGGCGCGGAACGAAATTTTGGGTTTTGATATGGTTCCGCGTTTCGTTGTTACCAGAATTACGCCGTTAGCGCCTTCGGCTCCGTAAACGGCTGTTGCCGCGGCGTCTTTCAGCAACGAAAAACTTTCGATTTCATCGGGTTCGATGTTGCTTATTTCGCGCGGTATTCCGTCCACCAGAATCAGCGGCGTAGTTCCTCCCTTGAAGGTGCTGATGCCTCGAATCCAAAATTCGGCGTCGTCCCTGCCCGGTTCGGCTGAGCGCTGAATGCTTATCAATCCGGCAAGTTGTCCGGCAAGATTATTGGTCAGGTTCGTTGTCGGCGCTACCAGCTCTTTCCGACTGATACTGCTTACCGAACTTACCACTCCGCCTTTCTTTTGTGTTCCGTAACCAACCACAACCACTTCTTCAAACATTTGCGTGTCGTGTTCGAGGGTAACATTTAAAATATCTTTGCCGCCGATTTCAATGTTTTGCTTCAAAAATCCGAGATAGCTGAACGACAATACATCTTTTTCGCGGGCGTCAATAACATAAAGACCCTCATTATTCGTAATGGTACCGACAGTTGTATTCAAAATCTGAACCAAAGCTCCGACTAACGGTTCTCCTTCGGTATCCTTTATTGTTCCTGTGATACGCTTTTTCCCTTGTTGCGTCAATGCGCCTGTGTTTTGCGAGTAAACGACTCCTGCGCCCGCCGCCTGAAACAGCAGCGCAAATAGTATAATATACGGCATTCCGGCGTTCTTTATAAATTTGACGCCATTTTTACAAAATCTTCTCATACATTTTCGTATTTAATTTAGAGTTATTAATAGTTTAATTACATTCATTTCCTTTTTTATTACATTCAATTTCCTTTTGCAGGAAGGCTCAAAGCGTAAGAACACCACAAAAGAGCCGCCTGACCGTGCATATCGCCGGTCAGTTTTTTACGGTTGATATAGTGAGAGTAACTGTTATTCGTACCGGTACCTTCGCACACATTCGTAATATCGTAATCTGTGGTCAGATACGTCAACAGCGAAAGCCAAGCCTTACGCGCGGCAACTCCGTACTTCTTTTCGTCGAGCCATCCTTTTTTGACGCCCGTAATCATGGCATACGTGAACATTGCTGTTCCCGAAGTTTCTTTCCACGACGACAAATCGTCAATCAACTGCCCCCACATGCCGTCGGACATCTGATAGCGGTACAATCCCGACATCATTTTCAAATAACCTTCCATTATTTTATTCCGGTATTCGTCGTATTTCGCATCTTCGGGAAGCATCCTCAGCGTTTCACTCATCCCGACAGCCATCCATCCATTGCCCCGCCCCCAGAAAAACGGCGCGCTCGGAGCATGATAAAACAATCCGTTATCGCGTTGCAAACGTTCGAGATAGAGAACCATTTCGCGGGCTGTGCGGTCGATGTATTTTTCGTTGCCGGTTGCCAAATACGCATGGGCTTGAAGCGCGGTTATCATAAACATATCGTCAATCCAAAGGCGGGTCTGCCACGAATAGCCATCGTTGTGCCAATCTTTTTCCGTTTGAGAAGCGCCGGATGGAAGCGTCCATTGCCCGTCGGCATATTTCATTCCGAGTTCCAAATACTTGTTTTCTTTTCTTCTCTTGTATATTTCGAGAGGAACAGCGCCGAAAACATAATAGTCCACTTTATTGCTTGCCGAGGTATTCAGATTCGGCTGTAAATGTTTCTCGGTGGTAAACAGCAAATCGAACTTATTTGCCAGCCGGTTGTATAATTCGTAGTCTTCCACGCTTTGGGCAAACCACAGAGCGCCCAGCCATGCGCATACATCGGGATACGTAACATGGTCGGCGGTTTTGCCGTTGGTTACATTGCCCCAAAACGAGTGAGGCTGCGCAATAAAACGTTCGCTTAACTTTGCGCCGATAAATGCGGGTTGCGAACCTTCGGGGAAAATTTCCAAATTGTAACTGAGCGTATCCGCTTTGTCCGGTTTATCCGGCTTATTAGTGTCAGGGATATTCTCGTTTCCGCCGCAACCCGACAGGAGTAGCAGGAAGCATGAAACGGCTGTTATAAGACTGCTTTTTTTCATGGATTTATTA
>JAISWY010000025.1 GCA_031270925.1 Candidatus Symbiothrix sp. | reverse complement strand
CTTGTAAAGCAATCAATATGCCTGCAATAAAAATGGGTTTGTTATTTGCCGTAACTTTGGCAATCCGCAATTTATTACTCATATCAATAGCCGTTCTGCGAATATCCTCAAGAGAATAGGCAATCGAAATTTTTTCGCCTTTGATAAACTTTAGATAGTTCACCGGTTCCAAAATGATATTGATTTTTGAAAATTCCGTATGATTTTCAAACCCTTTTTGCCAATAAAAAGTCGATACTTTACAATCTTCTTTTTTTGTTCCGCTTACGGCAATTGCTACAACATTGTATTCTTCTTTCAGAAATTTGGCATAATACAACGCGCCATCAACAGCAAATTTTTTCGGTTTATTCAAATCTTCGGAAAAATGGTCTTTTATTGAACGCTTACATTCAACGACTAAAATTGTATTGGTATCGTTGTTAAAAGTAACTATATATTCGGGCTTTGCTTTGCCATTTCCGCCTTTAGAAAAATCGGAAAGTTCGCACAAATCGGGCTTCCCTCCCGCTTTTTTCAAGAGATTTTCAATTTTCTCAATCCCCTGAATATCGCCTTGCGGAAACACAAAACCGAAAGTGTTTTCACCTTTTCTGATTTTCATTTCGATTTCTACCAACTGTTCGCTGTATTGTTCGTTTGCCATAATTTATTTGGATTTCATGTATTTAGTAATGCGAAATAAACAAGATATAACAGTTTGATAATTCGCTAAAAATTTCCATTTACAATAACATTTTAGATTTTCTGCAAATATACTGCTTTTTCTGTAATGAGGCAAAAGTACAAAAAGAATAGTTTGTGAAAAAACTTACGAAAGATTTAAAAAAACAGAAAAATATACCCTAAACAAGGTATTGCAGCAATGCGGCGATTACCTTACCTTTGTCCGCATGAATACAAAAAGAGTTTTTACAATAATTAAATTCGCAGAGATACTGTTTTTCTGTTTATTCGGTTTTATTTTCATGTCGGCACAAAGACCTATAAAAAAAGACGTTGTTTTGTCGCAAATCAAACAAATTGATACTTATTTGCGGGAAACAAGAGGCTATTTACACGAACATCCCGAATTGTCGGGTCAAGAATTTGAAACCGCGCGGTTTATTCAGGACGAAATAGCCAAACTCGGTTTGCCGGTTACAAAAGTTCCGGGAACGGGATTTTATGTCGTTTTGGATACGCACCGTCCGGGAAAAACCATCGGCTTGCGTGCCGATATTGACGCTTTGCCCATTCCGGAAAATCCGGAAAATTTGAAGCAAGTCAAAAAGCATATCTCTCAAAACAAAGGCGTTTCCCATGCTTGCGGACACGACGGGCATATCGCGATTTTGTTAGGGGCAGTAAAAATTCTCAATGAACTGAAAAGCCAACTCAACGGCAAAATCGTTTTCATCTTTGAAGAAGGCGAAGAAACCAACACCGGCATCCACGCCATGGTTGAAGCTTTACGGCCTTTGAAAATCAACGCCATTTACGGCAATCATCTGAAATCCAACTTGAATACCGGACAGATTTATATTCAGGAAGGTGCGATTATGGCCGGCACCGGCACTGTTGCTTTCGATGTTGTTGGTCGCGGCGGCCATGCTTCCCGTCCCGATTTGTCCATTAATCCGGTCTTTGCGGCGGCAAATGTTTTAACCGGTATTTCGATTGCGTGGAATAATCAACGCGATGTTACCAAAACGGTTACGCTGGGTATTACCCAAGTTCAAGGCAGCAAAATCTACAATGTAATTCCGGATTCTGTTTTCATAGGCGGAACGCTCCGTTTTTTCGATTTGAACGAAGGAGAAAAATCCTTTGCACTTTTGCGAAAAGTGAGCGAGGATATTGCACAAGCGCATAATTGCACGGTCAAGTTTCACGAAAAAATGGGCATTGCGATGGGGCCTGTCGAAAACGATTCCGCTTTGGCGAAATTTACCCGCGAAGCCGTCAAGGAAATCTATCCCGATAAAGTCGTTTCCGGCGAACAATATATTTGGTATGCCGCCGAAACATTCGCCAAATACCGCGAATTGGCTCCGACGATTTTTACTTTCGTCGGCATCAAAAACGACGACTTGGGTAGTGGCGCCGAGCATCATAACGACCGGTTCGATTTGGATGAAGACGCTTTGCAGTATGGAGTGGGGGCAATGGTTCAGTTTGCCGTGAAGTTTCTTTAATCTTTCTCTTTCCTTTCAACCGTCGAAATTGGATGCGAAAACTTTGTGACAACATTGAGCAATTCTATCTTGATTATCCTTAATAGACATTTTGGAATAATTTTTTAAACTAAGATGAGGTTGTTCGATTTTTTCGAACAACCTCATCTTAGTTTAGCTGAAATTTACTTTTTATTTGATCGTATTTTCAACAGATAGGTTCCACAGAGAGCCAACACGAGCGGGCCGGGAATAGCGCCAACCGGAACGCCCGGTAGTTCGTTCTCTGTTTTCCCATCGGCAAAACCACGCAGATTGCCGGAAGGTGTGGTTTCTTCGGTGGTTTCGCGTTGCAGCCAATCGTTGGTGCGGTCTTTTATTGTTTTGTGGTCGGCGAACGCTGAGCTTGCTAACAAGATTGCTGTTGCTAAAATTATTGTCTTTTTCATTTTTCGTTGTTGTTTATGTAGGGGGCATTGCACGCAACGCCCCCTACGGGTTACCGATAATTATCGGATGATGGATTTGCTAACGCTTGTTTTGCCCGATTTGTGAATTTCTTTCACAATGTAGATATTGCCCGATTGTAGGGGCGCATGCAACGTCTCTACGGGGACGCGAACACCTTGCAAATTGTAATATTGTGTTGCAACAACGGCGTCATTGTCATTCAAAAAACCGATACCGGTTACCACATCAACGGCCAATGATGAACGCAAAGTTACTGACGACGACAAAGGCACGGCTATTACCGCCTCAAACGGTTTTAAATCGCCGCTGATGGACGTTTCCGGACTTGCGATTGAGCCGAGTAAATCGAAATTATTATTGCTCGCCACATATTGATAGTAGGCTTTCGTATTGTCCAATGTAGAAATATTCGCTACCGACGGGTTGGCTACCAAATTGTAATCGGCTGTGTATGTGCTGCCTATGCCTGCATCTGTTTTTGCGCTGTATAATGTCGGATCATCAGTTGAAGTAAACACCACTGTTTTCCCGTCGAAATCGGAAGGAAAAGCAATGATATAACCTTGACCTGCATTGATTGCGCCGACCGATGTAACTTCCGTAAACGTAGCGGGCGATGTGTGCGCCTTCAACCAATAATCGCCGTCGTCGCTTTCCGAACTCGAATCAACCGGTTTGAAAGAAGTGCGACCGAAACGTTCAACCAACTCTGATTGCAAATCGGGACAGGAAATATCGGCAATCGGGAATGGGAAACCGATGGGATACCATTTTTGCGCCTCCGAATTGAATGTTTTGTAAACTTTTACCACGCCGGTTACATCCAAACCGCTTGCGTCAATACCGGTTAATTGGCTACCTTCGTTGAAGATGATGTCGCCGCCGGTGTATTCGGAAGCGGGGCGGCTTTCGTTGGCGGGAATTACGAAGACTTTTGAAAATTTGACCGTGTTGTCTTGCAAATTGATTTCAATGGCATACGTCGCTGCTTCGGTAATATTGAATTTGGCGTCGGCAATATCATAACCATTGCTGGCAAATTTGGCAGGCATTGCCACTCCATTTTGTACATCGACCGGCGTATTTGAATTTCCTGCCGGAGAAATGGTTGGCCCAGTAAAATCCCTGATTCCGAGAAACTTAATTTCCCCTGTTGTAAGCGCCAAAGTATCGCGCCAAATATAGTGATTACCGGTTTGCATGCTCATTGATTCAACATTAATATCGTATGAATTGAACCCGCCTACCGGATAAATTCCTTCTATCTTTGTGCGATTTTCTGTATTTGTGATACCTGTTCCATCACCGTTACCCTGATAAAAAGTGCGGGCTTCTTCCAAATAAAACCCTTCCTGACCTTCTATAACCCAAGCACCCGGTTCATCTGCAGAGTATTCCGTGCGATAATCCAATATACCATTACTAACTGTATATTGCGGATACCAAGCATTGTTGCTTCTCAAATATTTGTAAGAAGTACTGCCTTCGGGACGTTTCAATTCGCCATACCACGCATACCAACCCGGCACAACAACGTTCATCTCTTGCGCATTTTCATACTGCCAACCACCGATAGCATCACCAACAATGTAGAGCAGTTTTGTAACTTTCAATGTTAAATTCAACGTATTGACTTCAATACGGTAATTGCCATTTTCATTAACGTAATACTTTGTATCATTTGACGGATAATCGGTAGAATATGTCAGCGTAGTACCATCAGAATTTACGCAATATACAGGTTTGTAATCAGTATTAACTTCGAGAAATTTAATACCGTTATCACTTGTTGATTGCCATAACTGACCTGTCCAAACAAATGTGCCTGCGCCTGTTTTTGTCATTGGCAAAGCCAAACTCGTGGTCCAATCATCGGTACTGTCCGCGTGTGAGCCGCTACCGATAATATACAGATTTTCAGGATCGTTCCCCTGCGCTTGCGCCGCAAACGTAAGAGCTGCCAGCGCATAAATTGTAAAGAAAATCTTTTTCATGATTTTTTAAATTTAAAAATGTTGATAATTATTTAGTAAACTCTTTAATACTAATCGCATAACCGCCACCCGAAGCCGTCTGAATCTTCAAAAGCGTTTTCGCCGTAACTTTCTGTTTTGTAATTTGATAGGCTTGCGGATTGCTTTTGTAACCGGCGTCTTTCGCATCGGCATAAATGGTAGCCATGTATTGCTTGCCGCTTTCCAAAAAATCAAGTTTGATGTTCGAGGTACGGACATCGTAGCCGTTGGTGCTGCCTATGAACCATCGTTGTAGAGAAGGATAATTATCCGTCTCTACCGTTGCCAAACGTGCAACAGTCAAATATTTACCCGGCTCTGCTTCGAGATAAACGGATTTTTCCCAATCAACGGCCACGTCTTTGATGAACTGAAAAGCATCAGGAAAACGCTCATAGTTTTCGGGCAAATCGGCCGCCATTTGCAAGGGCGAATACATCGTAACGTAAAGCGAAAGTTGATTGCAAATCGTTGTGTTACAATGCGAATCGTTATTCGGATTGAGTTTGGAAATATCCGTTTCAAAAATGCCGGGTGTATAATCCATCGGGCCGCCCACGAGCCGAGTGAAAGGCAAAACAGTGGTGTGATTAGGCTTGCTGCCGCCAAATGCCTGATATTCAGTTCCCCGCGCCGATTCGTTGCCGATCAGATTCGGATACGTGCGGCAAATCCCGGTCGGACGAACCGCCTCGTGTGCATTAAGCATGATTTTGTGTTGGGCCGCTTTTTCGAGCGCGTATTGATAATGATTGACCATCCACTGACCGTAATGATGCTCGCCGCGTGGCAAAATATTACCGACATAACCGCTTTTTACGGCATCGTAACCGTATTGGTTCATCAAATCGTAGGCCGCATCCAGATGTCTTTCGTAATTTCTTACAGACCCGGAAGTTTCGTGGTGCATAATCAGCTTAACTCCTTTACTGTGAGCGTATTCATTCAACGCTTTTATATCGAAATCGGGATAGGGTGTAACGAAATCGAAAACATAATCTTTCATTCCGCCGAACCAGTCTTCCCAACCGACATTCCAACCTTCGACCAAAACGGCGTCGAATCCGTTTTTTGCAGCAAAATCAATGTAGTGGTGTACATTTTCGTTGTTCGCACCATGCCTGCCATGCGGTTTTGCTTTTGAATAGTCGCTCTTAGCCAGATGAATAGACGGAAAATCCCAAGTGTAAGACCATTCGCTTTTTCCGGTAATCATTTCCCACCATACGCCGATGTATTTTGTAGGATGAATCCAACTTGTGTCTTCGATTTTACAGGCTTCGTTCAAATTGAGCGTGAGGCGTGAAGCGAGCATTTGTCGGGCGTCGCCGGCAACTTCAATCGTGCGCCAAGGCGTGTTACAAGGCGCTTGCATATAGCCTTTTAAGCCTTGTGCATCGGGTGTGAGCCAAGATTCAAAAATCAGATTTTTGTCGTCGAGATTCAAACTCATACATGAATAATTGATCAGCGCGGCTTCGTGGATGCGCAGATAGATGCCATCGTCGGTTTTCAGGATGAGTGCGGTTTGTACGCCGGTGGGCGAAAAAACGGTTTGCGATGAATTACCGCAAATGGCCGAGCGCATCAACCCTCGGATTTCGGATAAACGCGAAGTCGTGTAGTCGTATTCCTGCGTGTCGTAATCGCCCGGAATCCACAGCGCTGTGTGGTCGCCGGTCATGGCAAACTGTGTGCGCTCTTCTTTGATAACGAAATATGCGAAGTTTGGCTGTTCCGGAAATTCGTATCGGAAGCCTAAGCCGCTGTCAAACAAACGGAAACGGATAATCATTGTGCGGTTGGTCATCGGTTGATTGAGCGTAACGGCCAATTCGTTGTAATGATTGCGTATTTCGGATTCTTCGCCCCAGACGGTTTGCCACGTTTCGTCGAAACCGGCGATTTGCGTGTCGCTTACAACAAAATTTTTTAGCAACGAAACGCGGTCGTCTTCTGCCTGCGAAAGATTTTTCGTTACTGTATTGAACTCCGCATGGACGTTGGTGTTGTACAATTCCAAGCCCAAAGTCGAGGGTTTTATCACTTCTTTTCCCTTGTATGAAAGCGAATAAGCAGGTTTGCCCTCTTTGTCGATTTCAAAACGCATTTCGAGATTGCCGTCAGGGGATTTTAAAGTTTGCGCATTGGTTCTCCATGAGCAAATTGCCACAAGACAAAATATCAAAACAATTTTATTCATAATATTTTTATTAAAAAATAATTTTATTTGTGGATATTTTTCCGTAAATCCACTCCGAATTTACAGGATTTGAACCGGTTTTATATTTCAACTGCAATTTTTCGGTTGTGATATAAAGAAAACCGTCTTGCAGTTCGCTTGTAAAAGCAGGCGCCGGCAAATTGCGATTGACAACCACAAACGAGGCGCGGTCTTCAAACTGTTGCTGTGCGCTGTATTCGATGCGAATCATTTCGGGCGTAAGCACCGTAAAGCGCATGTTGCCCGACCGAACAATTGCGGCAGGATTGGCAACAGAATTATTCGCCA
>JAISWY010000014.1 GCA_031270925.1 Candidatus Symbiothrix sp. | reverse complement strand
AGTTGTATATTTTGAGTGAAAGGGATAATCTCCTTTTGTACTTAGAAATGAGGTAGATACGTTGAAAATCCAATTCCGCTTTAAGGCGCGGCTGTAATTGACAAACGGATTAATTAATTGCCACGAACCGGTTTTGACGCCGGCTTTCCATTCATATTTTTTCAATTCGGATGGCTGAAAAGTTTGCGAGATCAATTGAATCAAGCCGCCCAAAGCCTGATTTCGCGCCGGCTGGAAAATATTGTCGCTTTCGCCGATATTGAGCCGGATAGCGCCAAGATTTTCAATTGAAAAACGTCCCAAATCAATTTGTCCCGTTTGGTAATCCGCGACTGTGATGCCGTCGATGGCCACCGTCGTATAATGGGCGCCCAAACTGCGGATCGAAACTGTTTTCAAGCCGCCCACGCCGCCGTAATCTTTTACTTGCACGCCCGCCAAATGTTTCATGGCATCGGCAACCTGCGAGACATTCAGTTTTTCCAATTGTGCGGCAGATAAAGTCTGAACGATAGAAGTGGAAGCGCTTATAGCTGAAGATTTTACCTGAATTTCGGACAAAGCGCGATTGCGAATAGAATCATTTTCCTGCGCGAAAACCGCACAAGAAACCAGCAATAAAGATGTAAAAGCAATGAATCGTTTCGTCATTTCTCCAGCCTTTTCCTCGAAGGCGCAAGTTGATAAATCGTTTTCAACGGCAGGTCTTCTGACTTACTCTGTTTGTACGGCCTTCCCGAAAGGATTTTTCAGTGGCTTGCAGTGTACGAAACGTCGATAGAGCTTACAGCAGCGGGACTGTCCGGGATTTACACCCGATTCCCTTTTGATCTTTTCCTCGAATGCGGAAATTAAGAACCGTTGCGGCTGCAAAGATAACGATTATTTGGGAATTGTGGATATGTCATATATCAATTATTTTATGTACATTTGCGGACATTTTTCTTATGAAAGCGAAGCTTATTCAAAATATCTCGATTCTTGCGTTGATTATCAGCCTATTCTCATGCAAATCGACCAAATTTGTTCCCGAAGGAAATTATCTTTTGGATAAAGTTACCGTCGAATCGGATGTGCCGGCCTACCAAAACGCCGAATTGAAGCCCTACATGAAGCAACAACCCAATTTCAAAATGTTCGGATTGGGCAAAGTTATGTTGGGCATTTACAATTTGTCCGGCAAAAAAGACAACGGATGGAACCGCTTTATCCGCCGATTGGGCGACGAACCCATTCTTTTCGATTCCTTGCAGGTAAATAAAACGGTTTGGGAATTTCAAAAATTGTTTGTGAATATGGGATATGTGAATGTGGAAGTCATGTCCGACGTTTCGTATCGGAATAAGAAAGCGAACGTGCATTACACCATTCACGGCAACGAGCCTTATCGCATCCGAAATTATGAAACGGCTATCGACGATTCGGTTTTGAACCTCGAAATGGATCCGAAACGCGGCTCGCTGGTGCGCAACGACCTATTGTTCGACCGGAATATTCTCGATGATGAACGCAACCGCCTAACCGCTATTTTAAAAAACAGCGGCTATTTCGCTTTCTCCAAAGACCGTTTGGTGTATGAAGCCGATACCGCTTTAAACGCTCATTCTGTCGATTTGAACTTGCAATTGCGGGAGTTGCCGGACAGTGTGATTGATTTGTCGAATCGGCCTTTTTTTCACGATAAGTTTCGTATCTACCTCGATTTCGACCCGTTACGGATGAGCAATCCCGATGAATACCCGAAAACCGATAGCATTGTCCAAAACGACTATACCATTTATTATCAGGGAAAAAAGCCATCCTTGCGACCGGGAGTATTGATAAACCATTGCTTCATTTCGCCGGGCGAACCCTATTCACAATTGAGGGAAGACCTGACTTATTCGGCATTTTCCAATTTGCAGGCATTGAGCAACATACATCTCCAATTCTCGGAAAAAATACGCAACGATTCAACACTGCTTGAGGGCTATTTGCTGGCTATTCCGGCGAAAAAACAAGCGGTTTCCTATACGGTGGAAGGGACGAACACGGCCGGCGATTTGGGGGTTGCTACCACCGCAATTATACGCATCGTAATTTGTTCAGGGGTTCCGAAACGTTTTATTTTCGCTTGCGGGCGGCTTACGAAGCGCTGAGTAATTTCTCGAATCCGTATTTGGAACTGGGCGGCGAAGCGTCCATCCATATTCCGAAAATCGTTTTTCCTTTCATTCCCAACCATTTTTTGCGTCGTTTCCGCACATCGACCACCTTTTTGGCGAGTTATAATTATCAAACCCGTCCCGAATACGACCGCACGCTGCTTTCGGGCGGAATCCGTTACCAATGGCAGGGCAGGCGCAAATCATCGGCGCGACACCAATTCGATTTATTAGACATCGATTATGTCTATCTCCCGCGTAAAGACGTCGATTTTATGGCTCAGCTGCCGGCTAATGCGCAATATTTCGGATATACCGACCAGTTTATTGTCGGGATGAGCTATTCTTACTCTCATTCTACTTTCGAACCGGTGAAAAAGCAAAAAAACACCCACACGCTTCGTTTTTCGATCGAATCGGCGGGAAATGCCTTGTACGGCTTGAGCGTAGGTTTGAAGCAAGAGAAAAACGATAAAGGCTCGTATCAACTCCTGAATACGCCTTTCGCCCAATTTGTGAAAGGCGATTTCGATTACACGAAAAATATCGTCATCGACCGGCAAAACTCCATTGCGTGGCGTATCGGTGGCGGCATTGCTTATCCTTATCGCAATTCGCAGAGTTTACCGTTTGAAAAACGGTATTATTCGGGCGGCGCCAATAGTGTGCGGGCGTGGTCGATTCGCGAGTTGGGGCCGGGTAGTTACCGTCCCAACGGCTCTACTACTTTTTATCATCAAACGGGCGATATTAAATTGAATTTCAACATCGAATACCGTAGCCACTTTTTTTGGA
>JAISWY010000051.1 GCA_031270925.1 Candidatus Symbiothrix sp. | reverse complement strand
CCAATACCCGTTTCCGGAATAATGAAAATTAGCCATTGCAAACGCGCCAATGTCGAAAGTGGCCGCATCGGGTATCAAAACTTCCTCGCCGCTGTTGGCGTTGGTTTGATACAAGCCCTGACTTCCGGCAATCATTTCCCAGTCATTCCACCGAGGCGAGTACCATTTGGCAGCGTAGGATAAAGTATTCAAATTCATGTCCAACGCAGCATTGTCCAATTCTTCAAATTCTTTTCTTCCGTTGGAAATAAATCCCAAATCAAGTTGCAATTTGGAATCGTTATTGAAATAGAACGAGCTGTTGTTGCTAATCAAATGAGTAACAAGATGTTGATACGGCGAAAACGGATTTCTTCCATTACTATAATCTGCGATTTCTTCTTCCGCTTCCGTAAGTCCGTATTTTTCATTTAAAAAATTGTATTTCAGCGAAGTAGTAAATTTTTCACCGGTATATCCCAAGGTGGTTTTCAAATCGGATGTATTAAACCGGCTGTTCGGAACAAAATTGCCGCCGCCATCGGTATAATCCTCGTGCGTAGTATAACCGCCGAACAGATTGAAATGCAAGCGGTTTTTCGACATTTTGAAAACTCCCGTGTTCCGCAAGCCGAGCGTATTGGAATGAATTTCGGAATTGAGAGCCGCTTCCACATTGTTTTTTGCAGCAAAACGTTCATCGGCAAAATACAGCACGCCGCCGAGCGCATCGCTTCCGTAGAGCAACGAAGCAGGCCCTTTTATCACTTCCACTTGCTCGTAGCCATTGTCGTCAAGTCCCAAGCCGTGTTCATCGCCCCACTGTTGATTTTCGATGCGGATGCCTTGCGAAAAAACAGCGATACGATTGCCGCTCAAACCGCGAATTACAGGTTTGCCGATGCCGGCGCCGGTGCTGAAATTGTCAAGTCCGGCGATATTGGTCAATTTATCGCTCAACGAAACTCCTTGATAATTAGCCTGTTTCAATGTGATTTTTTCCACATTCGTCACATTTTCGCCTTGCAAGTGCGACCAACCGGTTGAAACCATTATTTCGGGCAAAATATGCGTAGAATCCGGAATTGCACCATTGTTTTGCGCTGAAATCGAATCGCTTATAAAAAACGCAAAGAGAATCGTGCAAAACAATACAAGCATATTGCTGCATTTCGGGCAAACGCCGGTAAGAAAAGTCGAAATATTAGAAACCGTATAACCGACCGGAGTCGGATAGCTTGGAATTTCATCGTCTAAGCAACGGACAGTATTACATTCCGTACAGCGAAAATGCGGATGTGTATCGTGATGATGTCCCTCCGAACAGTTACGACACAACGAAAAATAGGTTTTGCCGTTGTCGCCTGCGATTTTATGCAGTTTGCCGTCGTCGTAAAAACTCTGTAAAATGCGATAAATCGTAACCCGGTCGATTTTTTCCGATAAATTTTCGGAAATTTCTTCGTGCGAGAGCGCCGAATCCGATTGCTCTAACACATTCATTACCATTTGCTTGGTTTTTGTGCTGCGTTTTTTGACTTCCATTTTTTTGAAAATTTAGAATTAACGCCACAAAGTTACAATAATATTTTAAATAATGCAACTATGTGGCGATAATATTTATTAAGGTCAATTTGGCGATAGGAAGAAAATACCGTACCTTTGCAAAAAAGCATACTGTTGATTTATGGAAAAGCAACTGAAAAAGTTACCGACAGGCATACAAACTTTCGATGAAATTATTGAAGACGGTTATATTTATGTTGATAAAACTAAATATCTCGTTGATATTATTGAAAATGGGAAAATTTACTTTTTTGCCCGGCCTCGTCGTTTTGGCAAGTCGCTGACTGTTACCACATTAGATGCAATGTTTTCCGGTAAAAAACATCTTTTCAAAGGACTTTATGCCGAAGCGTGGATGAATCGTCCGGATTATCAATCTTATCCGATTATTCGATTGAGTATGAATGAAGTAACAACCAATCAAGGACTTGATGTGTTGATTGCTTCGGTGCAAGATAAAGTATTGGATTGTGCCAAAAGATTAGATGTAACAGTGGACACTTCCGTTTCTTACGCCGATACTTTTAAAAATTTAATTGTCGAAACACACAATAGATACAGGCAAAAAGTGGTAATTCTTATCGACGAATATGATAAACCTTCCGTTGATTTTTACGACAATCCCGAAATGGCAGACAAAATACGTGAAGTATTAGCCGATTTTTATGTTCGCATAAAAGCCAATGACGAGTTTATTCGCTCGACTATCCTAATCGCGAAGTATTAGACACAATGTCGCGTTTGTTATCAAGCAAATTGCTTGCTCATTCTTATAATGATTTAACCGATCTGTTGCTTATTTCGTTGATAAACAATGATTTTGAGCAACTGAAAAGTACATTAAATGCTCTTTTGGCAAGTATTCCGTATGATGACTATTCCAAAGCATTACAGCAAAAAGTTATCATTCAGGGTTATAAATTTCCTGTTCAGGAATGGCTTTACCGCTCTACAATTTTTGCATTTATGCGTGGCTGCGGTTTAGTTGTTCAGGCTGAAATGCACACAAACAAGGGTAGAGCAGATTTGGTGTTGAATTATAAAGGCAAAATCTTTGTTATCGAACTCAAAGTTGCTTACGAAGGCGAAGACGTAAAAGCCAAAGCGGAAGAAGCATACGCCCAAATTTTTGAAAAAAACTACAACGTCCCATATCCAAATGCGATATGTATAGGATTGGTTATTAATGATAAAGAAAGGCAAATAACAGAATACAGAGCCTGAAAATTTAAGACAAAAACAGATTGATCCGGAAAGTCTAAAAAAAATATCCGTTTTGGTATTATTTTTGCGCAAAATAACCATACCTTTGTGGCCTCAAAATAAACAAGGTTAAAATTTTCTGTTTAAGAAGAGTTTAGGGTATTGTTTTTTATTTACGTGGCTCCTAAAAGGGAAAGACCATGATGCAAAGCATTGTCCGTTGGTATGTGGCGAAGATTAAGCCTCGGACGGAAAAGAAAATTAAGAAATACTTGGATTCGGCAGGGGTTGAAAATTTTTACCTCCTGCAAATGCCCGACACAATATTTGTTCGTGCCGACAAAGAAACGCTTTTGTCTTTACCGAAAGCTAGCGGTTTGAATATGGATTTTCAATATAATCCGGCAATACATCAGTTGCAAACCGTTTCCGACAAACAGATGGCGGATTTCATTTTTTTGCAGAATCATTCCGGCGATTTGATAGTATTGCCGGAGCCGGAGAAATTGATTGGTGGCGAGAAAGTAAAAGTCATTGGTGGGGAATTTGCGGGGATTGAAGGGGAAATCTATCGTATCAAGGGGCATAAGCGGGTGGTTGTTCGTTTAGCTGATTGTGGGGCAGTTGCCTTGGGTAATTATATTGCGAAGGAAAATTTAGAGAGAATTTAAAAGATTATAAAAACATTGTGAGTAGTAAAAAAAATATCAATGCTGTATTTATGGGTTTAGGCTATATTGGCCTGCCAACTGCGGCATTTGCAGCCTCCAAAGGTTTAAATATTTTGGGAGTGGATGTTAATCCGGCAGTTGTAGAAACAATCAATCGAGGAGAAATCCATATCATTGAGCCGCATTTGGGAGCATTGGTCAAAAAAGTAGTTGAATCCGGTCAATTACAGGCAACCGTGCAACCTCAAACCGCCAATGCCTATTTTATTGTAGTCCCGACACCTTTCAAACAAAATCACAGAGCGGATATTTCCTATGTGGAATTGGCGACGAAAATGGTAATTCCTTATTTGAAAAAAGATGATTTATTTGTGATAGAATCAACGTCGCCGGTTATGACAACCGAAAAAATGACGGCATTAATTTGGAAAGAACGTCCGGAATTGAAAGATAAAATCTATATTGCCTATTGTCCCGAACGGGTTTTACCGGGAAATGTGCTCTATGAACTGGAACATAATGACCGTGTGATTGGGGGTATTA
>JAISWY010000322.1 GCA_031270925.1 Candidatus Symbiothrix sp. | reverse complement strand
GGTGAGCGCTTCCACTACCCCCAGATAAATCTGGGGGTTATTCACAGGAAACACCTCCGGTGTTTCCACTCGCACGTCTTTCGCTCTCGTTAATAGCACCTCAAAAAAAGAATTAACCTCTAATATTTCAAAATTCCACGCCCCACTGCAGATTAGGCTCCGCCCCCATAACCAATTCCAAAACTCCGCCCTTCAAAATATCGTCATGATCGATAAAACAACGGTTATAAGGTTCCCCATTGAAACGCGCCGATTGGATATAGAGATGTTCAGGCATATTGTTACAAGCTACAATCGTAAACGTTTTTTCCGAAGCAGGCAAGGAATAAACAGTGCGGTCGAAGACGGGCGAAGTGATTTCGTAGCGCGTTGTACCCGGACAAACAGGATATAGTCCCGTGGACGACAGCACATACCAAGCCGACATCTGTCCGCAGTCTTCATTCCCAACCAATCCTTCTACCGAATTAAAATAGGCGCGTTTGCAGATTGTTCGAGTCCACTGCTGCGTTTTCCAAGGCATATTCAAGCGATTGTAGATGTAAGCGACATGATGCACCGGTTCGTTGGCATGATTGTAATATTGATTCCATAGCATACTGTGAGGCATTTTCTCAAAAAAATCGTCTAAACGCCGCAAAACCGAATCACGGCCGCCTATCAACTCCACCAAACCGGGAATATCTTGCGGAACAAACCATCCTTGCTGATATGGATTGGATTCGACACAGCCGTAAAATTCGGTAATCGGTGCATCTTCAAACCACGGCTCCCATTCGCCGTTGTCGAGTCGCGGACGAAACCATCCTTTTTCGGAATCGAACACGTTACGGTAATAATCGCCTTTTTTCCTGAAATAAGCGGCGTCTTCGGTTTTCCCTAAAATTTCGGCCAGTTGCGAAAGACACCAATCGAAATAGGCATATTCGAGTGTATTGGAAATAGAGAACGGCGAACCGTAAAAACCCCGTTCATCGCTGTTACCGAAGCGTTTAGAAGAATTGACGGCATACCGATACGCTTTTTCGACATCGTAATCCCGAATCCCTTTGCGATAAGCATCGGCCAAAACCGACAAAGCGGGATTACCGATCATACAACCGCTAAACGAATTAAGCAGTTCCCAGCGCTCGAAATATTCGTTTCCACTTTCTTCCGCCAAGCTAATCAACGAATTGAGTTCATCGTTTACCAACTGCGGATTGATCAGCGTTTGCAAGGGCATTTGTGCGCGAAAAACATCCCAACCGCTGAAAATGGTGCGTTTGGTAAAATTTTCGGCCTGATGAATTTTTCTGTCGCCGCCGGTGTAACGGCCATCGACGTCGGTAAAAATACGCGGGTCGATCATCGTATGATATAAAGCCGTATAAAACAGCGTTTTATCTTCTTCGCAACTGCTTTCTACCTTGATTTTCGACAAGGCGTCGTTCCACAAGCGAATGGCTTCGGCGTGAATATCTTCAAAGGATTTGCCGGCCATTTCTTTTTCAAAATTATTTTTTGCCCCATCAATATCTACAAAAGATATGCCAACTTTGAGCGTAATTTCCTCGTTTTGCTTAGTAGCAAATTCGGTAAAAAAGCCGATATGTTTGCCTTCGCATTGCTTGGCATCGCGGATGATGCAGGCATTGGCCACTTGTCGCAAATATTCATCGCTTTGCGTTTCGTCGCGGCGACGTTTCCACGTATCGGGAATATCGGCGCTCCAAAAGCCGGTTTTTTGCATCGGTTTGCTCAGTTCGGCATAGAAAAAAACAGTGTACTCGGCTTTTCCGTCGCCGTTACCCCAACCGCCGCCTTCGGGCGTGCATTGCATCCAGCCTTGAATATGGCGGTCGTCGATAATTTCAATCGCTTGATAGGAGGACGTTCCACCTACACGCCGCGCCAAATCAATTTGAATGCGCGATAATTCGTTTTTGGGGAAGGTAAATTTTAGAATACCGCTGTGAGGAGCGGCTGTTGCTTTCGTAAGGATTTGATAATCGGTCAGTTTAACCGAATAATATCCGGCGGAGGCCGTTTCCGACTCTTTGTCGTAGAGCGAACGCCATCCTGACAGGTGGTTTTCTTTTCCGGCAATGGTTTTTAGAGAACCGGTAGTGGGCATTACAAGGAAATTTCCCAAATCGCCGTACCATCCCACTCCGCTCATCTGCGTAAAGGCGAATCCTTCAATCGTTTTGTGTTCGTAGCTGTAACCCGAACCATTGTCGCCGCCGGTAATGGTATTCGGACTTATTTGTACCATCCCGTAAGGCGTTGTTGCGCCCGGAAAAGTTTTTCCCAATCCGTGATACACGCCGGCGGCTCCGACACTCGTACTCGCTCCTATAAAGGGATTTACGTATTGATAGGGTTCGATTTCCGGTTGGATGCTACAACTGCATCCGACGAACGATAGCACGACAGAATAAAAAACGGCCGATAAACTTAAATTTTTCATTTTCATTGTTTTTGAGGGTCAAACACAGCTACGGCCACACGCGAATCGGCGCAACCGTAATAAAGGAACCATTTATTTTGAAAATAGACTAAACCTTCGATAAAAACCGTTCCAGCGGGATATTGGCCGCTTTTTTCAAACGATTCTTCGGGAACAAGGAAGGGTTTATCCAAGGATTGCAGAAATTTCGTGGGGTCGTTGGCCGAAAACAGGGCTTGTCCGGCGCAGTAGGCATTGGGCGTATAAGCGGGGTCGCCTTCTTCTCCGGCTTTGTTTTTCCCGTTGTAGAGAAGGATAATTCCCTGTTCGGACAATATGGCGGGTGGGCCACATTCGGTCAGTTCGCTATCGAAATAGCCTTGTCGCGGCTGATAGAGGGATTTCAGTTCGTTTTGTTCGTCCAATACGGGATACCAGTCGGTCAGGTTATCGGAAGTGGCGGCATAAACGGCTTTTTCGCCCCAATACATCCAGTATTTGCCGTTGATTTTGGCGATAACTAGTTGTCCGTCGATTAATTGCGTTACAATGGAAGCCGACTTGGAAAAAGTGTTGAAAAAACGGCCGTCGAATGCTTGGGCAAAAGCGGGGCCATGTTTTGTCCAATGCTTTAAATCGGTAGATGTGGCTATGGCGAGGCGGGGTAATTGCCGATTCCATTGAGTATATAATAAAACATACAGGCCGTCGGATGAGCGGGCGATGCGCGGATCTTCGCAACCGCCGGGCCATTCCAGTTCTTTTTGCGAATCGTTATCGGGGAAAAATACCGGCGTCGATTGGCGGTTGAAATGCAAACCGTCGGTCGAGGAAGCGTAGCCCAAGCGGGAAGTACGCCGACCGATGCCTTCGCCGGAACGGTCTTCGGCACGGTATAGAACGACGATTTCGTTATTCAATACCGTAGCTGCGGGATTGAAAGTGTCGTTGGATTCCCAGGCGATCGAATCTTGCAAAACAGGATCGAAAAAGAGGCTTGCCGTATCCGGGACTATGACGGGGTTGAGTGCTACGGGGCGCACGAAAGGCATTAAGGGAAATGTCGGCTCGTAGTTTGCAGCCGGATGTTTGCAAGATGAAAAAATAATTCCTGCGAGTAAAAGCCAATAATGATGCATGTGTTTCATATATTTTTTTCTTAATTTATTTGAAAGACGGCGGAACAGCCTTTGTCCCCCAAAGCGAATGGGGTTTATTTCCTAATTTAAATTTTAAATTGCCGCCACGGGCGATGGTTTCATAATCAATCCAAGTATTGTCGTGCGAAGCGCAGTTCCATTCCAAAGATTGGATGTAGCAGTTCTTTTCGGAACCGCCGGAGATGCGTAAATCGCCATTCGTTAGATGAATCGTTATTTCGTTGAAAATCGGACTGTTGATTGAAAATCCACCGATTCCGGGTATTTCGGGGTATAAGCCGATGCAGGCGAAAACGTACCAGGCGCCCATCGTTCCTAAATCGTCGTTTCCCGGCAAGCCGTTGCTCGATGAGAAAAATTGTTCGTTCAGAATTTTACGGATAATAGCTTGTGTTTTAAATGGTTTAGCTATCCAATTGTAAATCCATGGGATTTGCCAGCTCGGTTCGTTGCCTGCGGCGTACCAATCGTCGTTGTAGCTCGCGTCGAGTCGGCGGAAGAGGTCGTCGAGGCGCTGTTCGGCGGCATCTATTCCTCCGGTTATATCAATCAAAGCTTGAATATTATAGGGAACCATCCAAAAATAATTTTTGTAGGTCGATTCGCGGAAGTCTTCGCTTAGCGGTTTCCATGAGCCGTCGGCATTGCGTGACTGTAGCCATCCGGTTTCGGGATTGAAGAGGTTTTTCCACGAATCGGCACGACTCATGTAATACCAGCTGACCGGCTCGTTATTGCAGGCGTGCAGGGCAAATTGCGCAATGGCAAAATCGGCCGAGGTGTATTCCAACTGGATGGAAGCGTTATAAAAGCCTTTTTCCATGTATTGCTGCAAACCGGGGCGGGTGTATTCGTTTTGCGATTTCGCATCGGGATGCGTGGCTCCATATTCCATCACTTTCAAAATCGTGCGCGGGTCGTAATTGCGGGCGCCGAAAGCGTAAGCGTTGGCAACGACAATTGCAGTGGGGTCGCCCTGCATGATGCCGGTTTCGATATTGGCCATGACCCAACGTGGAAATCCGCCGCCCGATTGCACGGCAAAATCGTAATGCGAAGCCACCACATCGGAGGTTATTTGCGGATAAAGCATTGCAATCAACGGCGTTTGACAGCGATAGGTATCCCAATTACTGAAATTGGCGTATTGTTTGCCTGCCGTTTGATGCACTTGGAAATCGGCGCCCATGTATTCGCCGTTCACATCACTGCACAAGCTCGGATGAATCAATGCGTGGTAGAGATGCGAATAAAATTGCGTTATCCTGTCGGTGTTTTCTCCCTTTACTTCTATCTTTCCCAATGCGCGATTCCATGCTTCAACGGCATTGTTTTTGATGGCGTCGAAATTCCAAGCGGCATTTTCCTGTTGCAAATTCAAACGGGCATTATCGACCGAAACGTAAGATATGCCGACTTTGTATTGAATCGTTTTCTTGATTTTCGTATCGAAATGAAAATAAACGCCGGACATGGAACCTTCGGCAAAACGATGATCGGGATAGCAGTTTTTATCTTTCCACACGCCAAAATCGACACATTCGGCGTCAAATTCGGCGACAAAATAAATTTTGTAAGGAGTAGGGACGCCACAAAAACTTCCGCCTGCGGCATAGCCTTCGCATGAATTTTTTCCGGTAATAACAATCGCCGCCACCGGAGTTTGGGTTGCGGAAACGCCGCCGCCGATAATGATGGTCGCTTCATCTTCCGCGTAAGTAAATCGCGCCATGCCGGTGCGTTCGGTAACGCTCAACTCGGTTTGAATCGTTTGATCGACAGTCGCTTGATAATATCCGGCAATGCCTTTTTCGTTGGCTATTTCGGCGCGTACATCCAAGATATTGTTGGGCGAAACCGTCAATTTACCATTGAGCGGCAAAACCGGAAAATTACCTTGATGGTCGCATCCGCCGCCGCTGGTTTGATTAATCGTAAAACCCAATTGCTTGGTAAAATAAGTGGGCGTAAATTGCACCATTCCAAAAGGCAGGACGGCGCCCGGCCAAGTGTATCCCGAAGCCCAACCTGTGCCCGAATTTCCGATAAGTGTGTTTACTTTACAGGCGTAGGGAATTGCTTCTCCGGCATAAAGTGATGTTATTTCGAGGAAAAGCAAGCCGATAAGAATGTGTTTTTTTAATTTCATTGTGTTGTAATTTAATATCAATTATCCTATTCTCCTATTCATTCTATATGGATTTGAACAGGTATTATTTCGCTGTAATTATAATAATAAGCCGAATCATTTCCAACTGTTTCTTTGGTGGAAGCGCAAAGCCGCAAATAAATACGATTATCGTTAGCTCGAATCAGATGCGCCAACTGTTCGAGTTTCGTTCGATTGCCGGCTTTCGACAAATCCAATTCCATGCTGTAGGCATCCGCCAATAATTGTTGGTCGGGAGTATCCGCCGGAGCATCGGTATAAAGAACTTTTCCGGCATAATTAACCGATTGATTATCAATCTGCGGCGAAGCATTCCAAAGCAAATTGCATCCCATGATTTTACAATGCTTGAAGCTTGCATTATCACTGCGGGAAACGGAAAATCGAATCGTAATCATGCGTTCATCCGTAGCCACATCCTCAATTCGAAAACGAAGGTAAGGAACGACCGAAATATCGCATTGCGTTTGTCCGTTGATGGAAATATTGAGCGTATCGACCGGAAGAAAATTCCGTTGTTCGAGAACCAAACGAATGGGGCAGTTGAAAATGCGAGAATTACGGAACGATCCGTCGGTTTGTGCGTAAAAATGCTGTTCGAGCGAATGTTCGCGATCGGCTTCATAAAAGCGGAGGCGTAATCCGAAATCCGACGGCACAGCTTGCGGCACCGATTCGCCGGTTTCGCTATCAATAATTCGGCCGAACAAGCCACCGTTGGGTGCATCGTAATTGTCTATTTCACAGGATATAAACAACAGCGGTAACAAAATATGGATAAATTGCTTTTTCATCAATATCCGGGGTTTTGAATTAGTTTTCGGTTGGAATTTATTTCTTCCGGCCGGAATTTCAAGTAATAATGCCGTT
>JAISWY010000318.1 GCA_031270925.1 Candidatus Symbiothrix sp. | reverse complement strand
GGTGAGCGCTTCCACTACCCCCAGATAAATCTGGGGGTTATTCACAGGAAACACCTCCGGTGTTTCCACTCGCACGTCTTTCGCTCTCGTTAATAGCACCTCAAAAAAAGAATTAACCTTAAAAATATATTTTTCGTAAAAATGATACCTTAAATTTACCACCATGCTATTGTCTCTCACCGTTGGGCAAAAACAACTCTTTTCTTGACCTTCTATCGTTTCCTTGATGGCGACCCCATCCGTTTTTATTCTGCGATGCAACGGACACTAAACCCAAAAGCGCGCACGTCGCCATAGATGCCCACATAGTTTTTAGAAAAAGCCATACTTATATACGAAGCACTCCTATAGTAGCCGGCCTGACCTGTTTCGTTTACTGTGCCGTCGACGCGGTGACGATGACCCGCGGCAGGTAGAAACATTAATGGGTTGGGAGCATTCTCGGCTGTTAAATCCGATTTCGGTTTACCGCCATTCCATTCGGCAGCGGTGTATAAAGCAAAACCACGAGTTACACCATCTGCATCCCAACTATTATCCATTTTACCATTCTCAACAGGAACCCAAACAATACCGGAACGAGTAGTTATACCGGATAAGATTGGGGTAAAAATATCATCATTTGATGATGCGGAAGAACCGTTCTCATGGCCAAGTAAGGCCAATTCATGCTGTGTAGGTATGCGGAAATTGCTTGGGCAAGGATCGTTCAAATTATTGTTTGCATTGGGATTTCCACTTGAATAGTTGCTATTGGTTTGCTCTGCCAATCCGCCGCCGTTTCCCCACAAGTTACTATTAGGAATATGAGAAATCCAATCGAGTGTATTGTTACTTAAATCGCTGCCCCATACGAATTGATGATCGACGTCAGGGTTATATGATAACGTATAATATTCATTTGCAACAGTAAAATGGTCAGGCTTGTCTTTTTTGTTGTACCGTGAGGCATGGACATAATCCTTTCTTCCCCATTGAAATAGACCTCCGTAAACAGTAACATCTTCTTTGATGAGAGGAGTCGCTGTACTCTGGTAAGCCATCTGTTGCTTGGGAGTAAGAGCGGGGTTTGCACCAAGATTGTAAGTCAGAAACCTCAGTGTTTTAGTAGTGATCGGCGATGCCGAACCGTTGCCGTTGGCGTCAACCGATACCTCAATATCCACGTATTTTGTGGGATCGGGTGCGTAGTAAGTAGCGTCGGCAATAACACGCCCCTGAGTGGATACTCCCACCCATTTATGCCCGTCCCAGACATAAACGCCCTTGCCATTCAAATCGTATGGATTGGTGTTATAGACGACCATTCCTTTGGCGGATTCGTCGAAACCTTCGGTATTAACACCGCCTACCGTTAAAACTTCGGCATCCTGCAAGGCAATATTAGGCAACAGCAAGCCTCTGTTTTGTGAATTTGTCAAATCTAAAATTGCGCCGTCGTGGGCGTCGGTCGCATCGCCGATGTGTACCTGGGCGCTCGTAACTCCTGCTGTAGCCAATGCTATGAGCGATAGCGATAAAATTTTCATTCTTTTCATTTTTCTTTCGTTTTTAATTGTTGTTATTATTGATAAAAATTTTCTTTTTTTTGAGATCCTTAAAGACCTTAAGGACATTAAGGGCCTTAAGGGATGCGAAAGCCTGAGCCTGCTTGATATGTTGTTAGAAATTCTTCCTTCTTTCTTCACTTTTTTGTTTTTTTATGTTTTTATTACTTTCTTTGTGATAATCAAAATGCCCTGCAAAAATCGTGCCAAACAGTTGTTTTTCAGACGGAATATTCCATCAATTCGTCCACATTCTCCCTCATCACTCACCATGGAAGCGCGTCCTGTCGGGCGGCTCTTTGCGAAACCTTTGCGTCCCTTGCGGTTAAATATTTTTTACCGCAAAGTTCGCAAAGAAGATACGCAAGGAACGCAAAGAATGAAATTGAATAATCAACCGCCCCGAAAAGGACTTTATTTAATCGAAAACGCTTGCGGTAAAGAAGTTTATCGGAAAATAAAACCCAAACTTTTCCGTTTATACTACGACAAATAAATTATCTACATGAAATTTCGTTGGCTTATTGCTTTTGTATTATTTTCGTTTTCCATTCATGCACAACGGATTACCATTTCCGGTACGGTCTCGGATTATGCCGGAATCCCTATCGAATTGGTCAGCGTGCAGGCGAAAGGAAGTATATTCGGTGCATTTACCAACGAAAAGGGTAAATATTCATTTTCTGTTGCCGTGCAGGATTCGATCACGGTCAGTTTTTATTGCTTGGGTTACAGCAAGGCCGAGATCACGGTTGAAAAACCGCAAGTCGATATTACGCTGAATATGCGTTTGCGTCCACAATCCTACGAATTGGAAACGGCAGTCATAACTGCTAACCGCATACAGACCAATACGATGGAGAAAATCAATCTGGGGCAAGGCCGCTTGTCGGTCGATGCCACCGGCGGAAGCATCGAATCGCTGGTTATGACGGCCGGAAAAGGGGTTTCTACGACCAACGAATTGAGTTCGCAATATTCCGTGCGCGGCGGTAATTACAACGAAAACATCGTCTATGTAAACGAAATCGAAGTCTATCGCCCGTTATTAATCCGTAGCGGCCAACAGGAAGGCTTGAGTTTTATCAATCCCGATTTAACGCAATCCATCCAATTTTCTTCCGGCGGATTTGAAGCGCGTTACGGCGATAAAATGTCGTCGGTGTTAGACATTAAATACAAACAGCCTGAAAAATTCGCAGGCGGAATCGGCGCCAATATGCTGGGCGGCAACGCCTACGTGGAAAGTGCGACCGGCAAATTTACCCAAATTACCGGATTCCGTTACAAACGTGGCACTACATTGCTGAAAACCTTGGATACCAAAGGCGATTACGATCCTTCGGCAATGGATCTGCAAACCTTCATGACATATACTTTCTCGCCCAAATTAAAATTGAGTTTTCTCGGTAATTATTCCGAAAATATTTACGATTTCAACCCCGATACACGAACCACTTCTTATGGAACAATGGATAATCCGCGTAAATTTACCGTCTATTATGGCGGTATGGAACGCGACCGGTTCAGCACCCTCTTCGGCGCAACTTCCTTGAAATACGAATGGAAAGAAAATATTGACTTCACGCTGCTGGTATCGGGTTTTCAGTCGCGCGAGGAAGAAACTTATGACATCGACGGCGCCTATTACGTGAGCAATGTTTTGGATGAAAATACGCAGGAAACCATTGGTACCGGCTCGTTCCTTCAACACGCACGCAACCGGCTGAATGCAAGTGTTTTCAATGTTTCGCTGGTTGGAAATGTGAAGTTTTCGCAACACGCGCTTCGCTGGTCGCTCGGCGGACAAAGGGAAATTATTCGCGACCGCATCAACGAATGGGAATTGCGCGATTCGTTGGGTTACTCGCAACCCTACAACGAAGATTTCTTGAAAGTTTATTCCAATTTGTATTCCAAAAACGATGTGCAATCGAACCGTCTTTTCGCTTATCTACAAGATACTTACAAAATCCGCAATGATTGGGGTTTGATTTCCGTAACGCTCGGATTGCGAGGTAGTTATTGGACTTATAACAAAGAATTTTTATTTAGCCCTCGCGCATCAATAGGCTTTGTTCCGAATATCAATCAAAACCTCACCTTCCGACTGGCCGGCGGCTGGTATTACCAATCGCCTTTCTATAAGGAATTTAGGATGATGAAAACCAACGAAAGCGGTAACCGGTCCATCGTTTTAAATCAAAACATTCAATCGCAACGCTCGATTCATTTGGTCTTGGGTAACGATTTCAGTTTCCGGATGATAGACAACCGTCCGTTTAAATTCACAACCGAATTGTATTACAAGAAATTGGATAATTTGGTTCCCTATTCCGTTGATAATGTGCGGGTTTGGTATTGCGGCGAAAATTTATCACATGGATACGCTACAGGAATTGATACGAAATTGTTCGGACAATTCGTTCCCGAAACCGATTCGTGGGTAGGTTTTTCTCTCATGCAGGCCAAACAATATATTGATGGACAAAAAGTATCGCTGCCCACCGACCAATTATATAATTTCACGTTCTATTTTACCGATTATGCGCCGAGAACCAACAAGAAACTGCAAGCCAACTTGCGGGTAATTTGGGCGCAAGGATTGCCGTTTTCCTTGCCCGGAAGCGATTACAAACCGCGTTTCCATGCTCCGGCCTATCGTCGTCTTGATTTGGGCATGAGTTATCGTTTGTGGGGCGAAGAAAATCGTTACCGCAATTACACTATTTGGCGGTATTTCAAAAACATCTGGATTGGATTGGATTGCTTTAACTTGTTCAATATCAAAAATGTAAACGCTTATTCGTGGTTTGCCGATATTAATGGCGCACAACACGCCGTTCCCGACAAATTGACAGGGCGGCAGTGGAATATTAAGTTGGTGGCGGAGTTTTAATATCTTTTATCCGCATGGAGATAGAGAGTTCCTGCAAACCCCTGTGTTTAGCAGAAGCAACAGACCGTAGGTCTGTTGCTTCTGCTAAACACAGGGGTTTGCCGCTGACCCATTTTTACACTGTTTTTTCAATGTTCCAAACAAAAGCCCGCACTCCAACTTCGGGATTGCGCTTATCCAATTTATGAGTAGCTTTAAGCAACTCATCTATCCGGTCGTCTTCCACCACGCATATCACGGCGGAGTTCATCTCCGGCCAAGTGTGCGTGCCGCGTCTTGGCTCACCACCATTTGTACCTCTGCCCTGAACCTGCTCAAAGAACGTAAAACCGTTGATTTTGAGTTGGTCGAGCATATATTCCACCCTTTCGGTGTTCGCTTGATTGAATATTATAAATACTGCTTTCATTTTATTTAAAGATTAATATTAAAGATTAGCACCGATACTTGTTCCATTGCGTAAAAGTTGTTTCGATAAAACAAATTCCTTCATAAATAAAAGATTAAAGTGTAAATATTAGAACCTCAAAAATTTAATCTTTAATATTTACACTTTAATCATTATTTTTTAATCATTATCCTTGATTTGCATAAAGATAAATTCTTTCCGTTGTTTTTCCACTTTGTCGCGTTCGCCGTGGCGGGACATGGCAGCGTAGAGAACGGGAACGATTACGAGCGTTACAACGGTGGCGAAAGTCAAGCCCCCGATAACCACAATGCCGAGCGGCGCCCACATTTCCGAACCTTCTGCGGTACTTAAGGCCATCGGAACCATACCGAGGATAGCTGTGATGGCGGTCATCAACACCGGTCGCAAACGCGATTCACCCGAAAGCGCAATGGCTTCGTTAAGCTCGTAGCCCCGGTCGCGCATCAAGTTGATGTAGTCCACCAGCACGATACCGTTTTTAACTACAATACCCACCAACAATATTAAGCCGAGCATACCCACCATTTCCAAATTCGTACCGGTCATAAACAGCGCCAGAAACGCACCTGCAAAGGCAAACGGAATCGAGCCGACAAGGATGATAAACGGCTTCGAGAAACTTTCGAACTGCGAGGCCATCACAATATAAACCAGCAGGATAATCATCACAATCAGCGTCATCATGTCGGTTGCCATTTCCATTTGGTCTTCGTAAGTTCCGCCTACATTGACCAGAACACCCTGCTGCAAATCGATTTTCTTGATTTCTTCTTTCGCCGAAGTAGCTAACTCCATCAACGACACGCCTTCGGGATACACGCTGACGGTTACAATACGCTGACGGCGCTTGTGTTCGATGGTGGGAGGCGTCCAAAATTCTTGAATTTGCGCCAATTCTTTTACTTTAATAAATTGACCGGTAGGAGTTTGCAAGGTCATTTCTTCAATATCGGTAATCGAATTGCGGTATTCTTCCTGCAAGCGGACAACAATATCGTATTCGTCGCCGTCTTCTTTCAAAAAGCCTGCTGTATAGCCATTTACGCGGTTGCGCACAGCCACAGCCACTTGTTGAGCCGAAAGTCCGCTTTGCGCCAATTTTTCTTTATCGAAATTAATTTGCAATTCGGCGCGGTCTTCTTCGCGGGAAATCGTGATGTTCCGTGCGCCTTTCACATCTTTCATCCGGTTTTTGATCTGTTCGGCAACGCTGTTGGTCGCCTCGAAATCGTAACCGAACACCTCAATGTCGATCGTGTTTTGCTGACCGCCGCCGAAACCGCCTGCCGTCGATACGGAAGAGTTGATCACATCGGCGCGTTCATTGAGGTATTGACGGAAAATCTCGGCAATCTCAAATACACTACGGTCACGCTTGTTTTTGTTCGGGAAACGAATCGTCATCGAAATTTTGTTGTTGGTTGCCTGCGTAAATAAGGACGAGAAACCCGACTCGTCGCTCGCACCGGTCGAAGAGGAAATCAATTCGATTTCGGGCGCCATACTTGCAAAATCGGCTTCGATTTCACGGGCGACGCGCATTGATTCTTCTACCCGCGTTCCGCGTTGGAGTTCGATGCTGGCCGAAACTTGTCCGTTGTCTTGTTCCGCCATGAAGTTGAAACCGATTTGTCCCGAAAAGGCAGGCACAAAGCATCCGACAACAACCAAAAGCGCAAGCCCCGAAGTTACCATTTTATGATTCAAGCACCAGCGCAAAACGTTTGCATACCATCTGTCGACAGCGGCAAGCCATTTCATTACGGTTTTTTCGTACCAGCCCGACCTTACGGAAACTTCTTCCATTTCGCCTTTGTCATTGACAAACACTTTTTTACTTCTCAATAAAAGCGACGACAACATCGGCGTAAGCGCGATAGCTACCAAAGCCGAAACGACAATACAGATGGATACAATCCAACCCAATTCCTTAAACATGATTCCTGCTTGGCCTCCAAGCATGGTAAGCGGCATAAACACGGCTACAATTACCAAGGTGGTAGCGATAACCGACACCCAAACTTCATTGGTTGCATAAATAGACGCTTCTCGCGGCCGCGCCCCTCGCTCGATGTGCCGCGTGATATTTTCCAATACCACAATCGCATCATCGACTACCAAGCCGATAGCGATAGTGAGCGAACATAACGAGATGATATTTAGCGAACTGCCGGCTATGAGCAGGTAAATAAACGCCGCCACGAGCGAAATCGGGATGGAAAGCATGATAATCAATGTCGCCCGCCATCTTCCAAGGAAGAAAAGCACAATCAACATCACGAATAAAAAGGCGTACATAACCGCTTCCGAAAGTCCGTTGATGGAGTTTTGGATATTGTCTGCGCCGTCGTAAATCATTTGAAATTTAATATCGGGCGGAAGATTCGGTTTGATTTCTTCCAACATTTTGCGTACCTCTTTGGCGATGGCAACCGTGTTGGCGCCCGTTTGCTTCATGATGATCAAGCGCACTCCGTCTTGTCCGTTGATTTTTTCGTCGAGCGTAATGTCGCGGATGGTATCGCGTACAGATGCTAAATCCCTGACAAAAATCGATTTACCGTTCCGGTTGCTCACTACGATATTGTTGATTTCCGAACTTTCCACGTATTCACTTTGCACACGAAGCTGGTATTGTTCTTTGCCCATTTTGACCGAACCGGACGCCAAATTGAGGTTGTTGGCCGCAACTGCTTGTCCGATCTGTTCGACGGAAAGGTTGTAGGCATCCAATTTATTTTGGTCTAAATCGATGTAAATATAGCGTTTCGGCGCACCCGAAAGCGAGATGTTTCCAATTCCGTCAATCCGGTTTAACACGTTTATCACGTTGTCTTCCAATATCTTATCCAAGCCTGAATAACTTTCCGAGGCCGTAACCGCATATTGCATAATCGGCATCATGGAAGTTGAAAGCTTGAAAATCATCGGGCGACTACAACCGTCGGGCAGATTGTCATAAACCATATCTATCGCCGAGCGCACGTCATTAACAGACTCGGTAATATCGCTACCCCAATTCAACTCCAAACTGACAATTGAGATATTGTCTTTCGATTGCGAAGTAATTTCTTTCAGTCCATCCACCGAGTTAAGCGAATTTTCCAGCAACTTTGTAACGTTGGTTTCAATTTCGCTACCGTTTGCCCCCGGATAAGTCGTCATAATCGACACGTATGGTACGTCCATTTCGGGGAACTGGTCGATCGGCAATCTCGAAAACGAGTAAATACCGAACACAATGATTGCAACGAATATCAATGCCGTTGTAATCGGTTTATTTATTGCTGATTTATAAATTGCCATTTTATTAATGTTTAATTTTTATTTTAGCGCCCTCGACCAACCGGGCTTGACCTACAACCACCAATTCGTCGCTTTCTTTGATGTCGGGCGAAATGATTTCGACTTGGTCGTCAAAGCGCTGTCCGAGCTTAACGGAGATTCGTTTGGCTTCGCCTTCGTTATTGATAAAAACATAGCGGTCGTTGGCGCCTTGCTGTTTCAGAACCGCTTGATACGGCACCACGATTGCATCCACTTTTCCGAGCGATAGGGTAGTGCGGGCAAACATTCCGGGGCGAAGCTTTTGGCTTCCGTTCGGAATATTCAATTTAACCGTAAAAGTGTGCGTTGCAGGATCGATGGTTGGATATACGATTTCGATAGAACCTTTAAAAGTGTCTTTCGGATAAATATCCGATACGATTTCGAGCGACATTCCCTTTTTCACAACGGGGAAATAACTTTCCGGAATGTTGATATACGCTTTCAAATGCGAGATTTGCGCAAGTTTCAATATCGGTAACTGGGGAGAATACATTTCGCCGTCTTCGTAATTTTTGGCGGCAATAACACCTGCAAACGGCGCTTTCACAAATGTGTTTTTTTCCAAAAAAACCTTGTTTTCAACTGCCACGTCGTATTGCGATTTGAGTTGATCGTAAACGCTTTGGGCGATATTACCCGATTTCAGCAAGGCCTCTGTACGAGCAAGCTCCACGCCAAGCGTGTTGATTTGTACTTTGGCGGAATTTAATTGCGTTTGGTCGATGCGCACCAGCAAAGTTCCGGTCGAAACGAATGTACCCGGTTCCACATAAATATGTTCGATATTTCCCGATACCGACGGAGCAATATTTACTTCTTCGTAACCGGCGAGCGTGGTGGAATATTCCACATTGCGAGTGATTTCGCGCGGTTCGAGTTTGAGAACCTGCACGTTTTCAGGCTGTTTTTCTTCCTGTTTTTGTTCTTGATTTTTTCCGCAGCCTGCTACAATCAACGTAACGGCCGACAATAATAGAAATGACTTTTTCATTATTCTTATGTTTAATTTTTTATTTGTTTAAAAGATTTCTTAATGCGATTTGTGCATTTACCATATCCATAAGCGATTGGATATAAGAATTTTGCGCCGAAATAAAATCGGTGCTTGCCTGTGTAACTTCCAGCGACGAGGCTTTGCCGTAATGGAATTTTTCCGAGACCTTATTGAATACGCGGTTGGTTACGTCGATATTCTTTTTCTGAATTTGAAAATTTTCGTAAGCCGAATTTAAATTGTATCGAAGTTGCTTGTCTTGAATTTTTAATTGCTTTTCGGTATCGTCGAACGTATTCAATGTTTTTTGATAGTCGATTTTCTTTTCGGTAACAGCCTTGAGTGTTCTGCCGGAAGTAAAAAGCGGCATGCTTACGCCGACGGAAAATACGTTTGGCGGAGTCATATTCATCATAGGTTCGCCTCCAAAATACTGAATATTCGCAAATCGGTAACCCACCGTCAAACTCGGCGTATAATCCATTGCTGCTAATGTGATTTGTTTTTTCGACAATTTCAAATTTTGTTTCAACAGTTGATAATTGTAGTTTTCGTTGATGTCGAACTCGGTGTATAACAACTCGAAAGCGGCTTCCGCATTGGTCAGATTATCCAGATCGTCGGTCAGTTCGATTTCTGTATCTGCATCTAAACCAAGCTGCAATTTGAGCGAATTATACAGGATTTCTAAACTTTGATTTGCTGAATTGATGCTGCTTGCAATTTTCATAACTTGCACTTCGATTTTATCGGCTTCCGTCTGTTCCAATGTCCCAACTCTCACTGCTTCCAATGTGCTTTGGTGCATTTTTTCAACATTCGTTTTACTCGAATCGAGCAAATTTACAATTTGTTGATTGGCCAAAGCCGACATATACAACTGCGTAGTAGTGGAAGTTACGGTCTGCGCTGTTTGCTTTTTAGTAATATCGGCCATTTCCACGGCGAGATTTTGAATCAATGCGCCGACAATCTGTTTGCCGCTGATTTGCAGACCTGCGGTAATATTAAATGTTCCTTGTGGAGGACTTTCTCTTTCAATTGTCTGATAAATTTCTTCGTTTGTAACAGGATCTTTTTGTCCTGTCGGAATATTGAAAGCGACTTTGAACCCCATTGTGTTTTGATAGTCGTAACCCGCCGAAACATTCGGCAGCATCGAAGCAATGGTTTGCCAGCGCTGCGCCTGCGCCTTACGAATATCGAGCGAAGCATTTTGCAGCGTGCGGTTATAGTCCAGCGCGGTGCTTTTGGCCTGCTGCAATGTGAGCGAGATTTTTTGTGGCGTTTGTGCGTACATTCCAATGGAAACGAACGCCGCCGTTAACATTAGAGAAACATTTTTAACCTTTTTGCCTAAATTCATAATTTTCTTCTTATTAATATAATTTTATTCCTGTTTGATTCCTTTGATAATCCGGTCGATATGCGTATGCCCCAATGGTGTGGCAATTCCCCGGATAAAATTGATGATGATGGCTTGAATAAACTCGTTGGTTGAATATTTGTCGGTAGGAATGTATTCGTCGTCAATCAAAGTTTTGAATTGCGCCTTTACCAGCCACGTAACCACTTCAAAATTAGTATCTTCCCTGATTAATCCCTGTTCCACGCCGGTACGCATTAGGGGAATGAACGATTGAAAACCGTTTTGTTTCTTCGATTGGATTTGCCGGTAAATGGTCGGATAATATTTTTTCAAATCGTGGACGAGTGAACGGTTGAAGTCTTGCGACGAACGCAGGTGTAACGCATAAATCCGCATCAAAGCTTCGATTACATTTTCCGACGATTTCGCCAAATCTTCAATCTTTTGGTCGAAACATTTCATATTAGCCGAGAAAACATCTTTCAGCAATTCTTCCTTGTCGCGGAAAACTTCATACAGCGTCCGTTTCGAAATGCCTAAATCCGAAGCAATATCCGACATGGTTATGCTCCGAATCCCATTTTTGAAAAACAAGGGAGAGGCTTCCTCTACGATACGTTCTTTTAAATCCATTAACTCTTTTTACCTTTATAGACAAATAACCTTGAATTTTATTTTAAAACCGGCGGCAAATGTAGAGAAAACTTCTGGAACAAAAAAAGTTTTTTCGTTCTTATTTTGGTTAAATTACGTTAATGGGTGGGAAAACGAAGTAAAAGTTGTAATTTTGCGGTACGAAACACACAAAATACAACAGAAGTTATCAAACCATGGGAAAAGGTATAAAACGGTTATGTTTTTTATTATTAGTTGCTTACGTCTTTTGCGATGTTACATTTTCGCAAGATACGCTTCGAATATTAGCCATCGGAAACAGTTTTTCGGAAGATGCGATTGAAGAACATTTGCATCAGTTGGCGCAAGCCGAAGGAAAAGTTTATATCGTAGGAAATATGTTCATCGGCGGCTGTTCGTTAGAGCGTCATGAGAGCAATATGCAACAAAACGCAGCGATTTATTCCTATCGCAAAGTCGGCGCCGACGGTACGAAAACTACAACCGAGCAGCAAACGCTCGAAACGGCTTTATGCGACGAGGCTTGGGATTACATCAGTTTTCAACAAGTGAGCCAACTGTCGGGAAAAATCGAAACTTATTTTCCGTATATCACTGATTTATTGCATTATGCGCGTTTGCTGGCATTGAACCCGAACATGCAATTGATGTTGCACCAAACTTGGGCGTATGCGCAAGACGCCACGCATTCGGGTTTTGCCAATTACAATCAAGATCAATTGCAGATGTATAATGCCATTGTAAGGACCGTATCGCAAGTGGCTGAACAAACTGGCGTTACGAAAATTATTCCTTCGGGAACAGCTATCCAAAATGCCCGCGCATCGTGGCTTGGCGACCAGTTTTGTCGCGACGGTTATCATTTGCAGAAACCCTTGGGTCGTTACGCCGCCGCTTGTGCCTGGTTCGAGGCTTTAAGCGGCATTCCGGTCGTCGGTAACGCTTACCGGCCGGAAGAATTGGCGAAAGAAGAAGTGCGGATTACGCAAACGGCGGCGCATCGGGCGGTTTTGCATCCGGCGATAATTAGTGATATGAGCGATTTGTAATTTATGCCCGGAGAAAAAGTATGATTCGACAACAACTCACTCAGAAACAGCAACAAAAACTCTCGCCGCTTCAAATTCAGCAAGTAAAATTGCTGGAATTAAACTCACTGGAGCTTGAAAACCGGATTAATCAGGAATTGGAAGAAAATCCGGCTTTGGAAGAAGACCCGGATTCGGCTGAAAATGAAGAAGATGAAGCCTTCGATGACGAATTGGCTTTCATCGAAGAAGGCAGCAACGAAGATTTTACCTTGGGCGATTACCTGACCGAAGACGATATTCCCGATTACCGGTTGCAACAAAAAATAGATATTCCCGAAGGGCATCGCGAAATACCTTATTCCGAAGCGGAATCGTTTCAGGAATTTATGACCGACCAATTGCGGTTGAAACACCTGTCGGAAGAGAAATTCAAAGTCGGCGAATATCTTATTGGCAGTATCGACGACGACGGCTATATGCGGCGCGACTTGGAAGCGGTTTCCGACGATTTGGCTTTTCAATACGGATTGGATGTTCCCGCCGAAGAGATTGCGGAAGTATTGCAAGTGATTCAAAGTCTGGATCCGCCGGGCATCGGTTCGATTAATCTGAGGCAATGCCTTCTGTTACAACTTTATAGAAAAGAGAAAACTCCGGGGCGACAACTTGCCGTACATATTTTGGAAGACTATTTTGAAATTTTTTCCAAACGTCAATTCGACAAGATTTTTCGCGCCCTCAGTATCGGAGAAGAAGAATTAAAAAGCGCGATGCGCGAAATTACCCTGCTAAATCCCAAACCGGGCAATGCCTGGGAAAGTAACATGGACACAAAAATGGCACAAATTACACCTGATTTTATTGTGGAATCAATCAATGGCGAACTCATTTTTTCGATGCCCAAACAAAATATCCCCGAATTGCGGGTCAATAAGGATTATGGCGATATGTTGACCCTTTATACCAATGCTGTTACGAAAAATAATTCCCAAACGCGTGATGCCGCCGGTTTCGTAAAGCAAAAAATCGATGCGGCGCAATGGTTTATTGATGCAATCAGGCAACGCACCGTTACCCTGCGTAATACGATGCTCACAATTATCGACATTCAACGGGATTTTTTCCTCAATGGCGATGATGCTGATATTAAACCGATGATTTTGAAAGACATAGCCGAACGAAGCGGTTACGATGTTTCGACTGTTTCGCGGGTCAGCAACTGTAAATACGTGCAAACCAATTGGGGCATTTTTCCTTTGAAATATTTCTTTTCCGAATCGATGGTCAATGACGAAGGCGAAGAAGTGTCGAACAAGGAAATCAAATCCACCCTCAAAGCCTTGGTCGATGAAGAAGATAAATCGGCGCCTTTGAACGACGATGCATTAACCATCGCTTTGGAGCAAAAAGGATACACTATCGCCCGCCGCACGACGGCCAAATATCGCGAACAAATGAATATTCCGGTGGCGCGGTTGCGACGAGTGATTTAAGGATAAATTCAGGATAATGAGTGAATGACCAAGCCTGACCGTAATTTCGGCTCAAACCATGTAGTTTTTGGTGGCATGATGTTACCCGTGTCGGCAATATCAATCAATTGTTTCATCGAAACGGGATATAAAGCCAAAGCTGCCGTCATTTCACCGCTATCAACCCGCCGCTTCAATTCTTCCAATCCGCGCAGGCCGCCGACAAAATCAATGCGTTTGTCGGTTCGTAAATCTTTCATTCCCAGAATTTTGTCGAGAATCAAATCCGATGAAATTGTAACATCCAATACGCCGATAGGATCGGAATCGTTATAAGTTCCGGCCTTGGCTTCCAATGAATACCAGCGCTTACCAAGATAAAGCGAAAAATTATGCAGATGATCGGGATGATAAATCGTTTCGCCTTTGTCTGTGATGTCGAAATCGCTCGACAAGGCTTGTAAGAATTGAGTGGGCGTTAATCCGTTCAAATCTTTTACTACACGGTTATAGTCCATGATTTTCAATTGATTATCCGGGAAACAAACGGCCATGAAATAATTATATTCCTCTTTTCCCGTATGATTCGGATTTTGTTTCGCTTTTTCGGCTCCCACCAAAGCTGCCGCTGCCGAGCGATGATGGCCATCGGCAATATACAAAGCGGGCATGGCGGCAAATAAATCCGTAATCTTTTGAATCACAGCTTCATCCGAAATAATCCAAAAATGATGGCCGATGCTGTCGGACGAAACGAAATCGTATTCGGGCATTTGCGCCGTTACTTGTTTTACAATAGCGTCCAAAGCGGGATTGTCGGGATAGGCAAAAAATACAGGCTCAATGTTGGCGTTATTGATACGCACGTGTTTCATGCGGTCTTCTTCCTTGTCTTTGCGTGTTAATTCGTGTTTTTTGATAACGCCGGTCAAATAATCATTCACATACGAACCTAGCACTAAGCCGTATTGTGTGCGACTGTTCATGGTTTGAGCGTAAACATAATAATGTTCTTTTTCGTCCTGTACGAGCCAGCCTTTTGCTTGAAATTTCTTGAAATTTTCAAGGGCTTTGTCATATACTTCGGGCTTGTGTTCATCTTTTCCCGCCGGAAAATCAATTTCCGGTTTGATGATGTGATACAACGATTTTTCGTTGTCTTGGGCTTCCTTACGCGCTTCTTCCGAGTTCAACACATCGTAAGGACGGGAAGCTACTTCCATAACATATTGCTTGGGAGGACGAATCCCCCGGAATGGTTTGATGATTGCCATAATGATTGATTCAAAAATGAAGCGCAAAAGTACAAGAAAGGATTGAAATTTACAAATTTTATGTAATTTTGCCACGCATGCAACATTTTTAATCCGATTTTCATCTTTTAAAACAGAATCAATAATATAATGCAATGAAATCAACGTTTCAAAAAGTTTCAGTGAGTTTATTAGCCCTTGCGGCAATGTGTATGGTTGCGTGCCAAACCGACGGAATGGGTTATGAAGGCGGCCCCTCTGGAGAAAAAGAATATGCCGACTCCTCCGAAGGAGAATCCGGAGGCAACGGACAACAACCGCAAGCCGGAGTTATTACCGCCGGTGAATGGAACGATTTGTCGAATTGGTCGTTTTGGGAAAACCTGTGGCAAAAAGACGATTTCAGAAAACCGCTTGATCATTGGGGATTTTTCACGAACAATCGTGTTTCGGTCGAATTGCACGATAACTACGACAGATTGGCTGTCAATGCAGAAGTTACATTAAAGCAGAACGGGCAAATCATTGCAAAAGCCAAATCCGACAATGCAGGAAAAGCCGAACTTTGGATTGATTTATTCCAAAAAAACGAAAAAGTCGATTATTCACAGTTGATTTTAGGGGTGAACGGCACGGATTACCAATGTATTGTAAAGCCTTACAATGAGGGTGTAAATAATCTAACGATAGAAGCGGCAATTGTTAATAATCGTATTGAAGTCGCGTTTATGGTCGATGCCACCGGCTCGATGGACGACGAACTGGAATATTTAAAAACCGAAGTTGTCGATGTCATCAACCGCGTAAAACAAGACAATCCGACGGCTTGGGTTTACACTGCCGCTGTTTTTTACCGTGACTTACAAGATGAATACACTACCAAAGTTTCGCCGTTTACCGACAATATACAAGTAACCAATCAATTTATCGGTCAGCAACGCGCCGACGGCGGAGGCGATTTCCCCGAAGCGGTGGATATAGCTTTGGAAAAATCGATCGGCGAATTGCAATGGTCGTTCAACGCTAAAACTCGCCTGTTGTTCCTTTTGCTCGATGCTCCGCCCCATTTCAACAGCGATGTGATGCAGAAAATTTATGCCTCTATTGCCCAAGCACAGGAAAAAGGTATTAAACTGATTCCCGTTACCGCGAGCGGCATCGACAGGGAAACCGAATTTTTGATGCGCTTCTTTGCTGTCAGCACTAACGGCTCTTATGTTTTCATTACCAATCACAGCGGCATTGGCAACGACCATCTCGAACCTTCGGTGGGTGAATACCAAGTGGAATTTTTGAACGATTTAATGGTGCGACTGATCAATCAATACGCCCGTTAACGCATGATCATGATTTTAGTAACAACGCCCAAGCTGCCATCTGATAAAGTGGCGAATACCAAATAGATACCGGCTTTTACCCATTCGCCGTTCATTCCGGTACAATTCCAGACATATTGACCGCCGAATGCTTGCGCTTCATGGATGCGGTTACCTGCCAAATCGGTAATTTTCACGATCGAATTTTGCATCAAACCGGTAATGGCTACGCGGTTGTGCCGCCTCAAATCTACCGGATTAGGATAGGCTTGCGCTTGAGAATAATCGGGACGGCCGTCAATAGCCTCGCCCATATACGAACACAAACCTTTATCGGTGGCGATAAATACTTCGCCGGTTTGGTTGTCGATGGCAATGGAGTTAATGTTGTCTGATAAAAGGGAACTATTGCTCCGGGTAAATTGATCGAACCGTACATCGCCGGATGATTGATCGACGACGAAAATACCGCTCCCTTGGGTCCCGACCCATTTGCGGTTGGCTCCATCGATGGCAATGGTGGTAATTTTTTGTCCTTCCAGAGGATAATGTCCTTTGTCGTATTTATCCACATTGACAATCCGGTTGCATTCGTTCTTGTCCAATTGTTCGGCCGACGTGAAATAAATCAGGCCGTTATCGGTTCCGACCCAAACTGTGCCGGTCAGGTCTTCCGCTATGCAAAGATAAGCTCTTTCTTCTACTTTCCGGCCTTGCTGGTCGGTAAACAGGCGGCCGGAGTACCATGTTCCCTCAATGCCATCTTGCAGATTATCGGCGGTGTTCTGGTCGTCGAAAACATAAATGCAGGAGGGATTCGCGTCGGTTCCCCGATATACATTGAGCCATTTTTTGTTATCCCGTGTAACAATCAGATGATTGATTTGGCCGGCGGCCAATTGATCGTTACGGCAAAGATACCATTTCTTGTCTTTCGCAGACAATACATTCAATCCGTTTTTCACATTCACAACAAAAAGGTTATTGTTGCGGTCGAAAGCCATGCCATCGGTACGGACATAATGGTCCGGTTTGTAATGCTCGTTAATCGTTTGCAAAGTACTGTTATCATAGGAATGTAAATGGAGAAAAGTAGTATCTCGAAATTCATAAACGCCTTCTCCCCAACTTGATACAAAATAATGATGTGTATCGGTCGGATCTACTGCGACCGACATGAAATCGAGACTGCGCAAACCGGGGGCAACGGTATCTTTATTCAAATTCATCCATTTCCCACTTTCATAGACCATAAATGTACCGAATACATGGTTGCGGTCTGATTCCCGGTTACCAGCGGTAAGCAACAATTTGTTTTGATCGAACTTAACATTGAACGATGCATTGATGAGAGGACTGTTCATTTTCAAATTGGAAATAGTCGGTTCGAAATCCATCTTGCCGCTTGTATCGACGTCTTTTGTTTTTAATTTCCATAAACCCTTATTTCCCCATGCCACCCAAAGGACATCTTCTCCTTCCTGTGAACTTGCTATACTGCGTATGTTTTGATCAACCACAATGGTCTTGCGTTGATTCACATTCGGAAAAATATATATGCGACTATATGCAGTTACTATAAGGCGATTGCGATCGACGGTTATTTGACGAGACCAACCTTCAAAGAGTTGCTTGGCGCTTCCGTTGGTCGATATTGCCCAAACACCGGCATTATCGACAACAATCAAATAGTCTTGAAAAACGGCTAATTTGCTAATATTCCGATTATTAACCGAAGGTAATGTGATTTTTTCCCAATTAGCCTTATCTACCAATTTGGAAGAATCTGTATTTTTCAAGGCGCGGTAAACCCCATCTGCAGTAGAGGCCAAAAGATAATCGCCCCATTCGCAGGTAGCGGTGGTATTCGCTCCCAAATTATAGGTTTCCCTGATTTCTTTCTTTTCCAAATCGACGATGGTAACGCCTGAATTAATCGACAAATAGGCGAGTTTTCCCCGAATATCTACACTGTTGATTATTTTACCATTATCCATCTCGCCCGACAGGTTATACACATTGTGTTTCCCCAGAAAAATATCCATATTATTGTTGTCGTACACCAACAACAAGGCATTGGCTTCGGGCGAATAGTTCAAAAAACGGATGCTTCTATCGTTCAGTCCGTCTTCCAGCGAATACGTCTGAACACGCAGATCATCTGTGGAATAAGAAAACAACGAACCGATTTGATCCCAACTGGCATAACGGTTATTATCGGGATAGCCCGATTGGTAAACGGCATAAACCGCATGAGGCGTTTCCACTACTTGCGAAGCGTAATGGTAAGCTCCATACGTTTTCCAGCTTCCCACGCCTTGCGCTTGCGCTAATAATCCGAAAATTAATCCGATAGTCGTTAAAACGACCGATTTATTCTTTTTCATCCAAAAATATTTTTAATTTTGAAACCGCTTCGGCGCGATGGCTGATCGTGTTTTTAACAGAAGCTCCCATTTCGGCAAATGTTGCGGAATATCCGTCGGGAACAAATAACGAATCGTAGCCGAATCCACCGTCTCCGCGCTCTTTTTCAATGATTTTTCCGTTTACAACTCCTTCAAAAACAAATTCTTGACTGTTGATTATCAAGGCGATAACAGTGCGAAAACGAGCCGAGCGATTGCTTTTACCATTTAATTCGTATAAAAGCTTTTTGCGATTATCGACCGTATTTTTAGCTTCGCCCGCATAACGTGCCGAATATACGCCCGGTGCATTGTCGAGCGCTTCAACTTCCAAACCGGTATCGTCGGCAAAACAATCGTATCCGTAATGTTGCGCCACAAAACGTGCTTTTTGCAGAGCGTTACCTTCGAGCGTTTCGGCTGTTTCGGGAATATCTTCTGTGCAACCGATTGCCCGCAAAGAAACAATTTCGTGCGAATCGCCCAGAATCGCCCGCACCTCGTCCAATTTATGTACGTTGTTGGTAGCAAAAACCAATTTTCTCGTTCTCATATCTTTATTTAACGAAAATTGAAGACAAAAATTATATTACGGCAAAAAAAGCAATTACGGGATTTGTAATTGCTTTTTTCCGGAGAGCCACCGACCAGACTCGAACTGGTGACCTGCGCGTTACGAATGCGCTGCTCTACCGACTGAGCTACGGTGGCCTTTATGTATTCGGGCTGCAAAGGTAATAAAAGTTTACAAAAACCCCCAAGTTCTAAGGAAATAAATAATGAAAAATATTGTTACACACGAACTGGCGGTGCTTAAAACCACAATTTCTCCCGATAATTCGCCGTCGTTTCCCATGTTTTTCGCCATGATATAGCTTGCCATAGCCGCTGGTGTAGCGAAAATACTGAGCAAAACGGCCAAATCGACATTCCGGAATCCCATGTAAATAAAAATGATTAAAGCAATGACCGGCACAACGACCAAGCGCGCCACCGTGCTGAGAATAACCGGTACGATATTGTTGCGCAAACTGCTGAAATGAAACTCGCCGCCCATCACAAACAAAGCCAGGGGCGCGGCGGTTCCGGCAAATTGCACCAAAGGAATGTCTATAAACTTTGGCAATTGTAACTGCATCATTCCGGCTAATAAACCGAAGAAACAGCCGAGTATCAAAGGATTAGTAACAATTTCGTACAAAATGCTGCGAACGGAAACTTTTTGCTTTCCGGTTTCCGAAAAAATCGACAGGATAATCACGGCAGCTACATTGTAAAATGGAATCATGATGCACATCAGCATCGAAACCTTCGCTACAGCATCGCTATTGTACATTCCTTGTGCCAAGGGCAATCCATAAATCAAAAAATTGCTCCGGTAAACGGCTTGAATAATGCTTCCCCGCGAACCTTTCCGTTTGATTAATAGTGGAACAATTATAAATGACAACAGAATAACAATGAATGTGCCGATAAGCGCCGAAAAAATGAGTTTGGTACTGGAAAAATCGCCCACATAAGAAGAACGAATGTCTTGAAACAACATCAGCGGCAAGCAAAACCGGAAAACCAACTTGTTTAACTGACTGAAAAAATCTTCGTTCATAAACCGGATTTTTCGAATCACGTAACCCGTTGCCATTAAGACAAATAAGGGTGCTACAACATTCAGTGAAAAGAGAAAGTTATTCATATTCCTGTTTTTCAGTTGACGATTAAAGTATTTTTTGTCATCGCGGCAATGGCGTCGGTATCGTGCGAAATCAAAACGATGGCGGCTTGCCGGTTGATTTCCGACAGCAAACGGTTGAAATGCGATTCAAAGCCGGCGTCAAGATACGAATTAGGTTCATCCAGAATCAACAATTCAGCTTGCCCGATGATGGCGCGACCCAACAAAGCGCGTTGTAACTGTCCGCCCGAAAGTTGCCCGATGGGACGATTTTCCAATTCTTCCAAACCCATCTCACGGATAACCGATTGGATACGCTCTTTTTTCTCTTCCGGCGATAATTTTGGGGTCGCATTTAAACCCGAAGCCACCATTTCCGACACCACAATCGGAAATTGGCGGTCGATGCTGTTGGTCTGCGGCATATAACCGATGCGATTTTTCAACGAATCGGCATACTTGATTTTCCCGGAAAACGGCTTGACCAAACCCAAAATAACTTTGATGAGCGTGGTTTTCCCGCCGCCGTTGGGACCGGTAATGCCCCAAAAATCACGTTCACAAATCTTCAATGACATATCGCGCAATACTATATTTTGGTTGTATCCGGCGAATAGATGTTCTATTTCGACCAATATCTTATTCATCGGCCAAT
>JAISWY010000294.1 GCA_031270925.1 Candidatus Symbiothrix sp. | reverse complement strand
CATTTTGAGCGGGGGCAAAAGCGAAAGCATTTCCATTACATAGTATAAATCAGTTAGATTGTAATATTTTGGAGACAAATGCAAACATTCCAAAAACGCCCTCGCCGGAGAGGAAACAGGCAAATGAAAACCCTCTTGCGAAACGGTTTCTATGCCCATTTCCGGACTTAAACATTCGGTTGTAAAGTGCCTCAAAAAAACATTCCAATCCCTTTTGAGAAACCACGCGGGCAATCTTTCGCCTTTGGGCGAGAACAAAACCATCGTCTTTTTCCCCATTGGCAAATAGTGGGAAAAACCCTGCATTTCGAGGGCTGACATTGCCCCGATGGCGAAATGTTTGTTGTCCTGTTCGTTCAGGCTTGCCAATGCGCCGAACAGGGTGGGCGTTTCGCCGGTACGCACCATTACGCCCGTATCGAGTGACGTGAGCCACTGCGATTTTTTATAATGGCGTTGCAATTCGCGGGATATACCGTTTTCGTACATCCACGAAGCCAGAAACAGCCCGCCTCGCGGGACTTTCTGCAATAGTTGGTTTATTTTTGTCGGTATATTTGTATTCATACTGCAAAGATACGCATTAAATTAAACTCTCATATCATTCCTGAGCGAAAAATGGAAAATATTTTTGGTTGGCGGTTTGAAATAGTGCTTATATTGGTAGTTTTATTGCTTATTTGTGAGATAAATTAAACTGATATTTGCGAAGTTGTATTCTGTGTTTTGTTGTGAGAGCATAATATTTTACCTTTTTCAATAATCTGCTATAATTTGTTCAGTAGAACATACTTTGCTAAAAAGTATGTCCAATTCCTCTGCTGTACATTTATATTCTTTCCTTAAAAAATTAATTACATCTGATATTTCAGAAGTGTTTTCTACAATTATATAAGAAATATCAATAGGGTCGAATTCAAGTCGATAAGATTTAATTTGTTCATTATATCTATCTTTGTTTGCTAAATACGATTCTGTTTTTAGAGAAATTGCAGATTTATATTCTTTAAACTTTTTATCTTCTCTTGTAGGAACAAATCGCCATTCCCTTTCATTATAAAATCTGTATTCGGAAATTTCTACATTCTCTCGTTGTAATTTTTCTGAATAATTTTCTACATTTTTTTGCTTTTAAAAATCATTATTTACCCCACAAAAAATGGGCATTGCTTGGTAATGAGGGCGGTTCTTCTACTTCTACAGCCAATGATTACTTTTCCTTGTTCAATAGCGAGACTAGTACCCATGACGGCTACTCTGGAGCTACTCCCAAAAATAATACAAATGTTACATGGGTTTCTGTTAACAATGGCCATGCATCATGCATGTGGTCATCGAGTAGTCCTGATTCTCATAATAATTATCCTGATTTAAGTGGTTTCGCGATTTACAATGCAAGCGTTTGGTCGTCTGCTAATGTCGATTACAAAAACGGCAGCCTTTCGCTTACTGATCCTGCTGCTCCCGATCCATTGATGTTTCTGCCTGCCGCGGGTACTCGCCACCAAGACGACAGTCATGTGTATCATACGGGCTACAACGGCTACTATTGGAGCTGTACTGTCAGTGGTATGGAAAACTCTCGCATAGGCTTCACCGCTAGCTATGTGGCCGAGTCCGACGCCACCCGTCGCGCTTACGGGTTTAGTGTCCGTTGCATTGCAGAATAAGAACTATCCGACGCTACCTTCCAAACTGATCTGTAACAGTTTTTGCGCTTCTACTGCAAATTCCATTGGGAGTTTGTTCAATACTTCTTTGGCATAGCCGTTCACAATCAATCCCACAGCTTCTTCGGTAGAAATACCGCGTTGATTGCAATAAAAAATTTGGTCTTCACTGATTTTAGAGGTAGTGGCTTCATGTTCCACAATGGTCGATTCGTTTGCGATGTCCATGTAAGGAAAAGTGTGTGCGCCACATTTGTCGCCGAGCAAAAGACTGTCGCATTGCGAATGGTTGCGGGCGTTTTCGGCGTTTTTGCTTACTCGAACCAATCCTCGGTAGCTGTTTTGACTTTTTCCGGCGGAAATGCCTTTCGATACAATTCGGCTTTTTGTGTTTTTGCCGAGATGAATCATTTTCGTACCCGTATCGGCTTGTTGGAAATTATTGGTAACAGCCACCGAATAAAATTCGCCGATGGAATTATCGCCCGATAAAATGCACGATGGATATTTCCACGTGATAGCCGAACCGGTTTCGACTTGCGTCCAAAACAGTTTCGACGATTCACCTTTGCACAATCCGCGTTTGGTTACGAAATTGTAAATGCCGCCCTTGCCCTCTCTGTCGCCCGGATACCAGTTTTGAACAGTCGAATATTTCACTTCGGCGCGATCTAAAACCACAATTTCGACAATGGCCGCGTGCAATTGGTTTTCGTCGCGCATCGGCGCCGTGCATCCTTCTAGATAGCTGACGTAGGCATCTTCTTCGGCCACAATCAAGGTACGCTCGAATTGTCCGGTTTTCATGGCGTTGATGCGGAAATAGGTCGATAATTCCATCGGACAACGAACGCCTTTGGGAATGAACACAAATGAACCGTCGCTGAAAACCGCCGAATTAAGCGCCGCGAAAAAATTATCGCGGTAAGAAACTACGCTTCCCAAGTATTTTTGCACCAAATCGGGATGATCTTTTACGGCTTCGCTGAACGAACAGAAAATGATGCCTTTTTCGGACAAGGTATCTTTGTAGGTTGTTTTGACTGAAACGCTGTCCATCACGGCATCGACCGCTATTCCCGACATGATTTTTTGTTCATGCAAGGGAACGCCGAGTTTGTCGAATGTTTTCAGAAGTTCGGGATCGACCTCTTCCAAGTTTTTCAGGCCTTCTTTTTGCTGTTTCGGCGCCGCATAATAGATAATATCCTGATAATCAATCGGCGGAATATTCAGATGCGCCCAAGTCGGCATTTTCAAGCTCTGCCAATAGCGGAAAGCTTTTATGCGGAAATCAAGCATCCATTCGGGTTCGTTTTTCTTTTCAGAGATGATACGTACCACATTTTCAGTTAATCCTTTGGGAATCAATTCGGTATGAATGTCGGATGTGAAGCCGTATTCGTAATCTTTGTTTGTAAATTTGTTTAGTATATCGTTTGTGTCGTCTGCCATAATTTTTATTTTTTGATTTTGCAAAGGTAATACAAATATCCGGACAAAATCGCAAAACAGGTAAACTCAAAACATTGACAAGAACAAGCCGATGTCGTTGGCCGGGAGATTAAAGCGCTTGGCAACATAAGGATTGACCAATTTGCCGGCATACATGTAAAAGCCGGAACGAAAACTAGGATCGGCCGTTGCGATGCCGTTGATGCCACCCAATTCGCCCATAGAAACGATTAATGGAGTGAAAACATTACTAAGCGACATGGCTGCGGTGCGCGCCACCCGCGAACTGAGGTTGGGTACGCAATAATGTTTAACTCCGTGCTTTTCGAATATCGCCGGATGTTCTTTCGGAAGGAAACAGGTTGTTTCAAAACAGCCGCCCTGATTGACCCGTAAATCAATGATAAGCGCACCCTCTTTCATGGTTTGAATCACATCTGCCGAAATAACATGTCGCACCGAATCGTCGAGGTAACGCATGGCTCCGATGACTACGTCGGCCGATTGGAATGTGTTTATCAACACATTCGGTTGAAAAACAGAAGTAAAAACCGGATATCGCAAATCGCTTTGTATCTGTCGCAATTTACGCAAATCGCTGTCGAAAATTTTGACGGTAGCGCCTAATGCCAAGGCTGCCCGCGCCGCTACGGTTCCTGCTACTCCTGCGCCGGTAATCACGACTTCGGTGGGAGAAACGCCCGGAACGCCGCCCATCAAAATGCCTTTTCCGTCTTTTTCGTTGCTCAACAATTCGGCTGCGACGGAGATGGCGGCTGCGCCTTCGATTTCGGAAATGGCGTTACGCACGGGAAAGGTTTGTCCGTCGGGAGTCATCAATTCAAACGCGATGGCGCTTATTTGCTTTTTCGATAAGGCTTTAATGGTTTCGACGGAAAGATCGGGCATTTGCAGACTACTCAAAATGGTTGCCCGTTTTTTCATCCACCGGATTTCTTCGATGGTCGGCGGTGCGATTTTCAAGATAAAATCACAGGCGAAGACTTCGGCACGATTGCCGGTAATTTGGGCGCCCGATTCGGAATAATCGTGGTCGGAATAGTGGATGCCTTGTCCGGCTTCGGATTCCAAAACCACTTCGTGTCCCGATTCGGTAATGATATCGACGGCTTCGGGGGTGAGCGCCAAGCGTTTTTCGGTTGCGGCGTTTTCTTTCGGAATACCGATAGTCAGCCTGCGACGGGCAGCAGTTGTTTCCTGCAATAATTCTTGCGGACTGAGAAAGGTTTCCTGTTTCATATTTTCGGATTTAATTGAATGATTAATTTATCGACTCGATGGCCGACTTCTTGGGGTGATAATAATTCCTCGACTGGAAAAATTAGTTGCGCCTGACGATAAAACGGTTCGCGTTTCGCCAGATTTTCGCGGACAAAGACCTCTATTTCGGCCGTATTTTTATCTTTTACGAGTGGACGGGATGCTTTACAAACATCCAATCGATCGGCTAATTCTTCGGCCGACACTTGCAGATAGACCGTTGTTCCGGAGCGGTTCATCACATCCATATTATCGAAAAAGCAGGGAGTTCCGCCACCGGTGGAAACGACGACCCGGTCGAACGAGGTGATTCTGAGGAGGATTTTCCGTTCGATTTCACGAAATCCCGTTTCTCCTTTTCCGGCAAATATCTCATTGATTTTTTTGTGATAACGGTTTTCTATAAACCGGTCTATATCAATCATTTGCCATCCTAGTTTTTGTGCCAGCTTTTTAGCTATAGTCGTTTTGCCGGCGCACATATAACCGATTAGAAATATCCGGCGCACACTTAATTGATTATTTCTTCGTAGGATTCCGATTCTTCGTTCCAGAAAAATTCCGTATCGACGGGAGCGCCCAGAATCACATCCAGAGCGGGATTGATAGAGAGCATATCTTCGGGATACACTGCCTCGCTGTGGGTAGGATTGTCGAGGTAATTTTCATCTTCATCGCCATAGAGGAACCGCCAACCGCTATCGATTTTGGTTTCGGGTTCGTCGCGATAACAATAGCCGATATGGTCGGCTTCCAATGCCCGTTTGGAAACGAAGGCATATTTTTTTACGGGTTGTTCGATGTACGTTCGCTCCGGAACATCGTCTTTTGTTTGTAAATCTTCGGTATTCATATTTTTAAATATAAAAAATACGGTGCAAAGATAGCATAAAATTCTCAATTATACACAAACGCATAAAAATGGGCTAAATCTTTTTTTGAGGTGCTATTAACGAGAGCGAAAGACGTGCGAGTGGAAACACCGGAGGTGTTTCCTGTGAATAACCCCCAGATTTATCTGGGGGTAGTGGAAGCGCTCACCTCTC
>JAISWY010000200.1 GCA_031270925.1 Candidatus Symbiothrix sp. | reverse complement strand
ATCGATTTTCGCTTTCAAATATTTTTCCGCTTCCAAAACAACATCAACTTCGGCTTTGCCTTCCGTTTTATCAAAAATAACGTATCCGACTAAAAACGTGTTTTCGCTTTGAATCATTTGTGAACCCTTATTAAACTGAATATCAACCACATCGCCCAAGGGAATTTGAATGCCGGTTGCCGTCGGAATCAGCAAACGAGCGATTTCTTCGGGATGGTTGCGCAATTCGCGCGGATAGCGCAGGCGCACCGGAAAGCGTTCACGGCCTTCGACAGTGGTGGTAAGAGACATTCCGCCGATGGCAGCTTCGATCACTTCCTGCAAATCGGCTACCGTGATGCCGTAACGCGCCATGTTTTGCCGGTTCAGTTTGATTTCGAGGTAAGGAGCGCCCACCGCCCGGTCGTAAAAAACGGTCGATGGTAAAACGGAGGAAACTTCTTTCAATACCGTTTCCAATTGTTTTCCGGCCTGTTCGATAGCTTCCAAGTTCGGGCCGTAGATTTTCAAGCCCATCGGCGCGCGTAATCCGGTAGAGAGCATGACCAAACGCGCTTCAATCGGTTGGAGTTTGGGAGCGGAAGTCAGTCCGGGAAGATGCGAAACATTCACGATTTCCTGCCAAATATCGTCTTTCGTTTTGATATGCGGTCGCCATTGACGGATTCGTCCGCTATCGGTATCCAAATATTCGGGTTTGATAATAATCGTATTTTCAAACATTTGCGCCGGCGCCGGATCTAATGCCGAATTGACGCGCCCCCATTTACCGACCGTAACTTCCACTTCGGGAATGGAAGAAATCCGTTTATCGACCGCTTCAATCAAATGCAGGTTTTGTTCTACGCCGGTGTGAGGCATCGCAGTCGGCATTAAAAGGAAAGAACCTTCATCCAAGCTCGGCATAAATTCTTGCCCCATGTTTCGCCATATTAAAACGCCCGCTACAAAGGTAATGCTGGGAATGAGCATGAATTTCCATCGGTTATTCAAGCACCATCGCAAGATTTTTTCGTAGTAAACGACTAATGACCAAAGGATTGCAAGGATGGATCCGATTGCTAAAACCACGAACAACAAGTTCCAAAACCAGCCGGCTTGCTCGCCGATGGGGAGCCAGTGGAGAGTTAGGTAGAGGGTGGCTATCAACAAGGCTGCAAGGTTTGCGATTGTCCGAGACTTTTTTATGTTACTTAAGAAACGCGGCAAGCGGATAGAAAACACCCCATAAGCAATCGTGGGTAAAATCACAAATCCCAAAACAAAAGCCGAGAGCAACGCAAATGTTTTGGTATAAGCCAGTGGGCCAAACAATTTACCTTCCTGCGCCTGCATTGCAAAAACCGGCAAAAAGCTGACAATGGTGGTTAACATTCCGGTAGTTAGGGCGCCGGAAACTTCTTTTACACTCCGGTAAATCAATTCCGTTAATTTCGTAGGGGCAAGAGCTGCCTTGCCCTTACAATCACGGCGGTGTGCATCCAAATTTTTCAAAATATTTTCGACCAAAACCACGCCCACATCAACCAAAACGCCGATAGCGATGGCAATACCCGACAACGCCACAATATTCGCCTCCACACCGGTATAACGCATAATAATAAAGGTAGCCAAAACCGCAATCGGCAATACGCTCGCAATAACCGCCGAAGCCCGCAAGTTGAACACCAAAACGATAATCACGATAATACAAATCAATATTTCGTGCGACAAAGATGTTTCGAGCGTTTTTACGGTTTCTTTTATCAAACCCGAACGGTCGTAAAACGGCACGACGGTTACTTTCGAAACCGTTCCGTCCGGCAAAACTTTTTGAGGCATTCCGGCTTCCAGCTCCTTGATTTTCGCTTTTACATTGTCGATAACTTGCATCGGATTAGAGCCGTAACGCGCCACAACTACGCCGCCGACCGCTTCCACACCTTCCTTATCCAAGCCGCCGCGACGGGGAGCCGGGCCGATATTGACAAAAGCCACATCTTTTATCCTCACCGGCGAATTGTTGCGCATCGTTACCACCGATTCTTCCAAATCCGAAACACTTTGAATATAACCCAATCCGCGCACTAAATATTCCGCTTGATTGATTTCGAGCGTTTCGGCGCCAATATCCAAATTCGATTTCTGAATGGCATTCATCACATCCATAACCGAAATATTGAAGGCGCGCATCGCATCGGGATTCAATTCGACTTGATATTCCTTTATAAAACCGCCTGCCGATGCTACTTCGGAAACGCTTTCCACAGCCGAAAGTGCATATCTGACTTGAAAATCCTGTATGGTGCGCAATTCTTCGGCATTCCAACCGCCGGCGGGTTTGCCCGTTTCGGGATCCCGGCCTTCGAGCGTGTACCAAAATATTTGTCCGAGCGCGGTGGCGTCCGGTCCTAAGGCAGGCTGAACGCCTTTGGGAAGAGCATCGGCCGGCAAAGAGGCCAATTTTTCCAAAATCCGCGAGCGGCTCCAGTAAAATTCCACGTCATCGTCGAAAATAATGTAGATGAACGACATCCCGAACATCGAACTGCTCCGAATGGTTTTTACGTTCGGCATACCCATCAAATAAGTAGTCAGTGGATAGGTAATCTGCTCTTGGACATCTTTCGGCGAACGTCCCATCCATTCGACCGAAACGATTTGCTGATTCTCGCCGATGTCGGGAATAGCATCCACCGGCACCGGATCGTTCGGAATAATTCCACCGTGCCAATCGAATGGCGCAACGGCGATTCCCCATAAAACGATTAGCGCCAAAATAATACGGTAACTAACCGGTTATTTAAAAAATATTGAATAATTTTATTTAACATAAATTTTGAATATAGAACATGAATAACATGAATAACATGAATAACACGAATAACACGAATAACATGAATAACACGAATAACATGAATAACATGAATAACACGGATAACACAGACTGCATTATCCGCGTTCAAAAAAAGGTTTAAATCCGGAAAACACAAATTACCCGAAGCAAATCGAAGCCATATTTAGCGACCCCGCCGGGTGGAAAGAAATGTTGAATTAAATAAGTAAACGAAGAATCGTTAGTAGAAAAGAAATCACCGGAAGAAAGAAAAACCGCCGGCTGTAAAAGAAAGTTTGAAAAGTCAATTGTTTCTTGCAATGCCGGTTGGTAATCATCGGTAGATAAGGTAACTTTATAATCGGAGCAGCATTTCCCGCAACAATGCTGCGGCACTTCAGGCTCGCTTAAAGCCACCGAACGCAATTTTCCCGTGCAATAATGAAACACCACCGTCGGCTGAACGGCAGAGAGCGACAACAACATCGCCAGCGCTATAGAAAAAACACGTTTCATATAAGCGACAAAAGTAATGGTTTTTTATGGATTTTGCAAGATAGCGCCTCGAAAAAAAAAAAAGATTTCCGTCAAAGTAGTTGCTTTTAACATGAAATTATAGTATAAAATAAAAAAATTGCACTAACTTTGCAAATTATTTTTTTGATTGTTTTTTCAAGTTAAACTAACAGAAATAACACAATCTATTAATTTTTAAGAAAATAGAATAATATTTATGAAGTATTGCTTACGCTTGTTTGTACTTTCCCTTTGGGTTTCGGCCACCGTTACAGCGCAAAATATCGAAGTTACCGGTACAGTTATTTCAGGAGAGGATAACGCAGGGGTTATCGGCGCCTCCGTTTCAGTAAAAGGAAATTCATCCATTGGCACCGCAACCGATATTGACGGGAATTTTACGTTGAATGTTCCCAAGGGAGCTAAGTTCTTAGTGGTTTCCTATTTGGGGATGAAAACACAGGAAGTGTCTGTGAAAGAAAAAGTTAAAGTTATAATGCAATCCGATGACAAGGTTTTGGACGAAGTGGTTGTAACCGGTATCGGAAAAATGGATAAGCGCTTATTTACCGGAGCCTCGGATAAATTGGACGCAAGACAAACGAAATTAGACGGTTTGGCAGATGTGAGTCGCGGTTTGGAAGGCCGTTCGGCAGGCGTTTCCGTACAAAACGTATCGGGAACTTTCGGCACCGCACCTAAAATTCGAGTCCGTGGCGCCACTTCCATTTTCGGCGACTCTAAGCCCTTGTGGGTAGTAGATGGCGTTGTGATGGAAAACATAACCGAAGTAAGCGCCGACGATTTGTCGTCGGGAGATGCGATAACATTGATCAGTTCGGCCATCGCCGGTTTGAATGCCGAAGACATCGAAAGCTTTCAAATCCTGAAAGACGGTTCGGCCACTTCGATTTACGGAGCGCGTGCCATGGCGGGCGTTATCGTAATCACTACGAAGAAAGGCCGTAGCGGTATAAGTAATTACAGTTATGTCGGCGAATTTACTTACCGATTAAAACCCTCATACAACGAATTTAATATCATGAATTCGCAAGACCAAATGAGTATTTACAAGGAAATGAAAGATAAAGGATGGTTGAATTTCGCTGAAACATTCCGCCGGTCGGATAGCGGAGTGTATGGTAAAGCGTACCACTTAATCAATACTTATGATGAAAAGACCGAATTATTCGCCCTTGAACATCCGGAAGTTGCGCAAAATCGTTATTTACAACAGGCCGAAATGCGGAACACCGATTGGTTCGACTTGCTTTTTCAAAACAATGTGATGCACAATCATTCCCTATCCGTTACATCCGGAGATGAAAAAGCATCCTATTATGCATCCATCAGTGCGATGAACGATCCGGGTTGGACCTTGCAAAGCAATGTAGAACGCTATACCGGCAACTTAAATGTCAATTACAATATCCTCGACAATCTTTCCGTCAATTTGATTTCGATGGGTTCTTACCGCGACCAACGCGCTCCGGGAACCATCGGTCAAGGTAACGACCCCGTATCAGGGCAGGTTCGCCGCGATTTCGATATTAACCCCTACAGCTACGCTCTTAATTCATCCCGCACATTGAATCCGAATGAATATTACCTGAGCAATTACGCTCCGTTTAATATTTTCCACGAATTGGATAATAATTATATGAACATCAATGTATCCGATTTGAAGTTTCAAGGCGAGTTGCGTTGGAAACCTTTGAAAAGTTTGGAAGTAGCCGCTTTGGGTTCGCTGAATTATAAATCAAGTTCGACCGAACATTTTATTAAAGACCAATCGAATCAAGCTTTGGCTTACCGGGCAATGGACGACGCCACGATTCGACAAAACAACCCCTTGTTGTATCAAGATATCGATCATCCATACGATTTGCCGATTTCGATTTTGCCGGAAGGCGGTATCCGCAATCGCAGTAATTACAAGATGCAAACGACCGATTTGCGGGCGACGGTTTCTTGGGTGGAAGCATTCGACGATACGCATCTCATCAATTTCTTCGGCGGTCTTGAGCAGAATATAACCAAACGTGAACAAGACAGCAATATCGGTTGGGGATTGCAATACGAGATGGGCGAAATTCCGTTTACGGATTACCGGTATTTCAAAAAATTGCAGGAACAAGGCGGAAGCTATTTTTCTTTCAGCCGTAGAGAAGCCCGCATGTTGGCCTATTTCGCATCGGGAACTTACAGCTACAAAGGAATTTATTCCTTGAACCTGACCGGTCGTTACGAAGGCACTAACCAAATGGGACTTTCCAGAGCAACCCGTTGGCTCCCTACTTGGAATATCGGTTTGGCATGGAACGTTCACGAAGAGCCGTTCTTCAGCTCGTTTCCCGAAGCTATTTCACATTTAACATTGAAATCATCGTATAGCTTGACCGGATCGCCGGTTCCCGCTTTCGTCTCTAACTCCAATGTAATCATTCAGAGTACGACGCCTTTCCGCCCTTTCCCCAGCGTACAGGAAACCGCTTTGTACGTGGCCGGCTTGGAAAACAGCGAACTGACTTATGAAAAGAAACACGAATTGAATATCGGCGCCGAAATAGGACTCATCAACAATAAAATCAATGTAGGCATTGATTGGTTTTCCCGTAACAATTTCGATTTGATTGGGATGATCTATACACAAGGAGTCGGCGGCGAAAACTATAAATATGCAAATGTGGCCGATATGAAATCGGGTGGCGCCGAACTGACGGTAACCTCCAAAAACATTAACCGTATAAATTTTGATTGGACAACCAATTTTATTTTCGGATATAATCAAACCGAAGTAACACGCTTGGAATCTATGGCTTACGCCATGGACTTAATAACGGGAACCGGTTTTACAAAAGCAGGCTATCCCGTTCGCAGTTTGTTTTCCTATCAATTCAAAGGCTTGGATGAAAACGGAGTACCTACTTTCTTGCGTGAAGACGGAAGCATTTCTTCTTTTTACGATCCCTCCATTAATTTTCAAAATCGAGATAACATTACCGGCTACCTGAAATACGAAGGTCCAACCGATCCGCCTGTTACCGGAAGTTTCGGAAACTTGTTGCGTTACAAAAACTTCAAATTGAATTTGTTCGTAACCTATTCTTTCGGCAATGTAGTTCGTTTAGACCCGGTTTTCAGCAGCGGATATTCCGATTTGAAAGCCATGACGCGCGAATTTAAAAACCGTTGGGTGCTACCGGGCGATGAAATTTATACGAATGTGCCTACCATTATATCTTATCGCCAAAATTATACCAACTACTATTTATCGCAAACATACAATGCATACAATTATTCGGATGTACGAGTAGCCAAAGGCGATTTTATCCGTTTGAAAGAAGTATCGTTGGCGTATGATTTTCCGAAAAAATGGATTGGCAGTCACGTATCGGCATTATCGCTCAAAGTGCAAGCTACGAACTTAACGCTTCTTTATGCCGATAAAAAATTGAACGGACAAGACCCCGAATTTTTCCGATCCGGCGGGGTGGCGACTCCGGTTCCCAAGCAATTTACATTCACATTGAGAGCAGCATTTTAATTTAGGTAAGAATTTCAAAATAATAAGATTACAATATGAGAAAAATAACAATATCAGCCCTTCTGCTTCTTTCCTTGATTTTCGTTTCCTGCAACGAGTTCTTGGATGTGATGCCGGACAATCGCACCCAATTGGATACTAAGGAAAAAGTAGCCAAATTGTTGGTTTCCGCTTATCCCGGCTCGTCTTCGTGGATGATTGCCGAATTTTCTTCCGATAATACCGATGAGGTAATCGGGAGTTTTCAACCGGGAAGTGAAATGGATGCTTCGCTTTTCTTTTGGAAAGACGTCGATCAAATTGCGCAAGATTCTCCGGCCGCTTTTTGGGAAGTTTGTTACGGAGCTATTGCTACAGCCAACCAAGCGCTTGCCGCCATCGAAAACATAGGCAATGCCGATGGTAACTTAAATGCCCAAAAAGGCGAAGCTTTATTAGCGCGTGCGTTTGCACATTTCAAGTTGTCGAATATTTTTTGTAAGGCTTATAGCCCGAAAACAAGCGATAGCGATTTAGGAATCCCATACAGTGAAGCGCCCGAAACAACGGTTTTGCCCAAATATCAACGAGGAACCGTAGCCGATGTATATGCAAAAATAGCACGCGATATTGAAGAAGGATTTCCGTTGCTCGACGATAGCGAATATAAAAATCAGGCTGCAAAAAAATACCACTTTAACAAGCAAGCCGCAGCAGCGTTTGCTACCCGCTTTTACTTGTATTACGGACAAAACGAAAAAGCAATCGAATATGCCAATAGGGTATTACCTGCAACCAACCTACAATCGGTGTTGCGCAATTGGAATACGCTTGCCAAAGAAAACGATTTCAAGATTCGCAGTCAAAATTTTATTAACGAAAACAATCCGGCTAATTTACTTTTAACAGTTCAGAGTTCGCTCTGGCAACGTGTTCATGGCCCGTATGGCACTGGCGCCAAGTATTGCCACAGCCGTTTCCTTTGCCAAACGGAAACCAATGAATCGCAAGGGCCTTGGGGCGATTCGAAAAGCATGTTTGCCTATAAAGCGTTCAGTTATACCGGCGGTTCGCCCAAAGCGCAAATGTTGAAATACTATGAGTTTTTTGAATATATCGATATTGTTGCCGGAATCGGTTATCCGAGAATGGTGCAAGCCGATTTTACCATCGACGAAGCTTTGTTAAACCGTGCCGAAGCAAAAGCCTTATTAAAAGACTCCATTGGCGCTTTGAACGACATCAACGCTTTCCTGTCGGTTTTCACAGACACAGCCAATAATCCTGTTCCGGTACTTAGCCTTGAAAAAATCAATAGTTTCTATAATATCAGGTATTATTATACTCCTTCGGGAGAGCGTTGGTCGCCGAAGAAAAAATTAAATCCCGATTTTGAATTGGAATCCTCTCATAATCCTTCCAATGAATTGGTAGCCAGCACACAGGAAAATTTAATTCACTGTATTTTGCAACTCCGTCGTATCGTGATGGTGCATGAAGGCCTGCGTTGGAACGATATAAAACGCTACGGCATCGAAGTCTATCGCAGAATGGTAACCGCCAATTTTCGCGCTTCGGTTTACGGTGAAGAATTTGTACTGCGCAAAGACGATCCGCGTCGCGCCTTGCAACTTCCGAAAAGCGTAATCAGCGCCGGTATGGAACCTAATCCGAGATAAAATAAAAGAAGTAATATTTAGAAAAATATAAAGAATATGATGACAAAAAAATTATATGGCTTGCTTATAGGAATGGCCGCACTCTTATTGATGACCTGCGACCAAGACCCTATCGACAAAAACAACAGCATTTTCGATACAACCCAAAAGCCGAGAACGCCGTTTGAA
>JAISWY010000158.1 GCA_031270925.1 Candidatus Symbiothrix sp. | reverse complement strand
GTAGAGATTTCCGGCTCGGAATTTCCGGCAGGGATTTATTTGTATGCACTAGGTGGATTTGAAACAGATGATTTTGACGGAATAGGAGAAAATGAATCATGAAAACACTAAAATTTTTCATGGCTCTGCTTACACTAAGCATGGTCATGGCTTGCTCGGAAGACAACACCTCAGGGGAGAGAATGGATAATTCGGACAAACGGGATGTACTGAAAAACGGGTTGAACGACGACATAAAACTGACGGGTACCAAATGGAAATTAGCCGCACTCGTAGATATACAAACACGCGAATCCATAGAACCGGAACCCAAAGAATGTGACGCATGTTATACACTTGAATTTGATTCGGATACTACTGCAATAGGGCTATCTGTATTGAATGTATTGAACTTTATTGTAACCCCGTCGAGTATAAAACCACTTGGGATGACAAAAATTTGGGATGGAGAAAATAACAATGTTGACCTGTTTTATTATGCTTTCCAAACACTTGACACAACATACGAATACAGCGAAAATGAATTGAAAATTTATTATGAAGAAAAAAAGAAATATTTACTTTATAAACCGTTGTTGCAATTACCGGAAGAAAAACCAAAGTTGACAGGAACCAAATGGAAATTAGCCGCACTCGTAGATGTACAAACACGCGAATCCATAGAACCGGAACCCAAAGAATGTGACGCATGTTATACACTTGAATTTGATTCGGATACTACCGCAGTAGGGCGATCGGTAGGAAATGTACAGTACTATATTGTAGCCCCGTCAAATATAAAAATGGTTTTGACTACAGAAATGTGGGATGGTGAAAATAATAATGTTAACTTGTTTTATGAAGCTTTCCTGACACTTGACGCATACGAGTACAGCAAGGATGAATTGAAAATTTATTATGAAGAAAAAAAGAAGTATTTATTTTATAAACCGTTGTTGCAATGAAAAAAATCATAATAACAATCCAGTTATGTGTTATAGTTAACCTGCTGAGCGCTCAAATCACAACCAACGAACAGCCGTATAGTTGGAACAATCCGGATGGTTTGGCGATAGGGAGAGAAGATGAAATTGAGTTGCCCGTACCGGATAAAGTCCGCATTGAAGAAGAAGATAAAATCAATGATTCGGAACCGGGTCCTCTACGGTATGCCTATCCTGTTCCTGTGAATTTTACTGCTGAAAATTCAGGTTCATGGCAAACTTTGAATGACGGTGGTAAACTATGGACTTTGAATGTTAAATTACCCGGTGCGTTATCGGCAAATGCAATATACGATAAATTTTGGTTGCCGGATGGGGCAAAATTCTTTGTGTACAGTAATAAAACAAAACAGTTTATTGGCGCTGTTACTTCCGAATTTCTTATGGGAAGCAGCAAAGAACCGGCGACATTTGCCACAGCAATCATTTACGGAGAAAATGTAACCTTTGAATATTATCAACCGGCATCGGTTAAAGAATCACCCGTAATATCCATCTCGCGTATTGATTATGGTTACAGGTATGTCAATAACCCATACGAAACAACGACAGGACTTGGCGCTTCAGGAGCTTGTCAGGTAAATGTTAACTGTTCTGAAGGGGATAACTGGCAAGCTGAGAAACACGCAGTTGCAAGAGTGAACGTGGTCGGGCCAAACGGATCAGGCTGGTGTTCGTGCGCATTAATCAACAATACCGAATCGGATTATACGCCATACATATTGACGGCAGATCATTGTTTGGAAGGATTGGATGCTGTTAACAATAATAATGCAGGGCAATGGGTTTTTTATTGGGAATATGAACGTCCGGGATGCCCCAATAGTGGAACTGTTCCAAACTTAACAACAACAGGTGCAACCGTTATTGCCAACACGCCTTATTCCGGCTATTCGGATTTTGCATTACTTTTATTAACTCAAGACCCCAAAAATGTTTCCGGAGTTACGCCCTATTATTTAGGTTGGGACAGAACAGGAAATACCGGTACCGGCGGAGTTGGCATTCATCATCCGGCAGGGGATGTAAAAAAAATAGCAACACACAATCAAACGCCTACAAGTTATGGTAGTTCCAATCATTATTGGAGATTGAATTGGATGCAAACTCCCAATGGTTATTCTGTAACTGAAGGCGGTTCTTCCGGCTCTCCACTCCTGAATAATGATCATCATCTATTGGGTCAATTGTTTGGAGGCAGTAGTGTAAACTGCTCCGACCCTCCTGCCGATTATGCAATGTATGGGAAATTTAATATTTCATGGGATTATGCGAATGATCCAAAACGTCGGTTAAAAGATTGGTTAGATCCCAATAATACCGGAATAACGATCTTGGATGGTTTATGTTCGACGGTCAATTTCACCAATCAAACTGTAAGTACAAACACAACGGTTACAAGTTGCAGCGACATCAACGTTCAAAATGTTTCTGTTACCAACGACGCCAAGCTTACTTTAGATGCTGCGGGTACAACCACGATTACAAGCGATTTTTCGGTAGAGTTAGGCTCTCAACTGGAAATTAAATAAAAAATATAAATATTTGAAACAAACAATTTTAATAAATAAGCAATATCATGAAAACAACAATTCTTTATGGCTGTCTAAGTTTATGGATGGCTTTTTCGGCAACGGCGAATGCCGCCGATAAAATTAGAGTAGCCTGTATGGGCAACAGCATCACGGCGGGGTTTTACAACTATCCTACGCCTTTGGGCGCCCTGTTGGGCGATGATTACGACGTGCGCAGCTTCGGAAAAGGCGGAAGCGGCGTTTTTATCGAAGACCGGTTTGCTTTCGACGGAAACTACGACGGCGTTTATGTGCGCTCGCAGGAATTTGCCGACGCCTTGGCGTTTAATCCGAATATCGTAACCATCAAGCTGGGAACCAACGATGTAGGCGAATTTTTCTTCTGCGAAAAAAATTTCTGGTACACCGATTGCAGCAAAAAAATCTTGCGCGATGGCGTCCGCGAACGTTTTAAAGCGGATTACATGACCTTGATAAATGATGTAAAAGCATTACCTGCCAATCCCCGCATTATTCTTTGCTATCCCGTTCGCTTATATCCGAAAGGTATGTTTGGGCAAGGAGCCGCCATGGACGAGGTGATTCGCACCGAACAGCGCGCGATTATAAATGAGATAGCGGCGGAACAGGGTTTTGAAGTAATCGACCTTTGGGAACCAACAAAAGATATGGAGGAAAATTTCCCCGACGGTTGCCACCCCAATCATCAAGGTTCATATACGATAGCAAAAGCGGTATATCAGGGAATTACGGGAAAACCGTTTGATGAAACCGAGGTAAGCTCATTCATTCCCGAATTGAAAACTCCCTACTGCATAGTGAACAAGTACAATGGAAAAGTATTGGAAGTGAATGGGACTACGTTCGGCGTTGTAACCAACGATTTTGACAGCGGGAATGAAGCGCAGCAATTCCTGTTTGAAAACCTCACTTATAATGTATTCCGGATCAAAACAACTTTTAAAAATTCCGACGATGCGCCTTATTATTTGGCTCTCAAACCCACAGCTATCGGTCTATTGGAAATCGGGTATAACTGGGGGGCAAGCGATAATATACTGTCTATACAGGTAACTCCCGCAGGAGATGAATATTTCGCGATGGGAGTATGGAACTCCGATGCTTATATGGGCATTACTCGCTTTTCGACGACGGTAAGAGGCAATAAAAGATGGGATTCCCTTGAAGATTTCGATAAGTGGAAGATCGTTAAAACGTCCGACATGTCGATATCCGCTATCCATCCGGTAGAAAATGCGCCGTATCAGGTTACAATAGAAACAGGGGATATTATTTCCGTGAAAAATGCAGCCCCTTTGGATAAAATCGCGCTTCACGCTATTTCCGGACAAACATATACGGGTATAATCACAACGGCAGTAAAGTAGTGGGTTTTCCATTAAGAGCTTCAGATAAGTTCAATGCAAACCTCTGTATTGACGACATAGACAAGGATGGCCGGAATGAATTGATTGCAGTTACGAATAATGTAATTCAAATGTGGGAAACGAACGGATTACCCTCACG
>JAISWY010000012.1 GCA_031270925.1 Candidatus Symbiothrix sp. | reverse complement strand
TATTTCAATATTTGCTGCAATCAATTCAAATGCTGGAACTTACGGAAAATCACTACGCCAATTTCCATTTGGCTTTCCTGATTCGCTTGAGCGTGTTTACTGGCTTTTATCCCGACGATTCCGATTACCGGAAAGGAATGTTTTTCGATTTGCAAAACGGCGTTTTTGTACATAGCAAGCCTTTTCACATTCACTTTTTGAATCCCGACGACAGCGAAGTTTTTTACAATCTGCTGCGGATGACTTACGAGAATATGGCCGCTTTCGCTTTTTCTCGACACGAGCGCCAAGCCGTTTTATTGCGCATTTTGGAATATTATCGCATCCATTTAAATCCTCTGCCGGAAATCAAATCCTTGGAAATCCTGCACGAAGTGTTCGGCTAAATTCTTTTGTACATAAAATCAAATTCTTTTTAGGCATATTTATAAAAATATGTTTCTTAATAGTGTATTCATTAAAATATAAATATTCATGAAAAACACTACAAGCCGTTATTTTGTATTTTTGTTGATCATTTTTATTGTCTTACCGATTCAAGTTCAGGCGAAAAATCCACTAATCAGTCTGAATGTTGAAAATGCAATGTTAAAGCAAGTATTCGAACCGATTGAAAAGCAAAGCGGTTTTTTGTTTTTCTACAATGAAACCGAGATTAACATCAATGAAAAGGTCAGTATTAATGTGAAGGACAAACGTCTGACCTCGGTTTTGGACGAACTGTTTAAAGACAAAGCCATTGGTTATAAAATTAAAGACAAGCACATCGTGCTTTACAAGCGAAAAAACAATTCTTCTTCAAAAGATGAAAAACCGCTTCATATTACAGGACAAGTGATTGACAATCAAGGTTTTCCCGTTATTGGCGCCGTCGTTTCGGTTAAATGGACGGACGATGGAACTGCCACCGATGCGAATGGTAATTTTGAAATAAATGTTCCTTATGCAAACGCCACACTTGAATTTTCCTATTTGGGATATAAAAAACAAGACGTCAATCTGGAAGGAAAAACATCCTTGATTGTAAGCATGCTCGAAGAAACGACAGCCCTCACGGAAGTTGTGGTTGTCGGTTATGGAACGCAAAAGAAATTATCCGTTACCGGAGCGGTTACTTCGGCATCTCTCAATCGCATACAGCAGATTGCCACTCCTTCACTTTCCAATACATTGGTTGGAAGCATGTCGGGGATTATCACCCGTCAGGTTTCGGGGGAGCCGGGCAATGATGCATCTCAAATTTTCATCCGTGGAATGGGGACTTGGGTCAATCGAAATCCCTTGATTATGGTCGATGGCATAGAGCGGGATTTGAATATGCTCAACACGCAGGAAATCGAAAGTATAACCATGCTGAAAGACGCTTCGGCAACAGCGGTGTATGGTGTGAGAGGCGCTAATGGCGTTATCCTGATAACAACCAAACGAGGCGTGGAAGGCAAACCGAAAGTGGAATTTCGTACTGAAAACGCTGTCCTTTCTGCTCTCCGCCTGCCCAATTATACGAATGCTTACGAATACGCTACGCTGATAAACGAAGCGCTGATTTATTCGGGAAAAAAGAAACGATATTCCAATTCGGAATTGAATAAATTCATATCCGCTTCCGATCCTTTATTTTATCCGGATGTCAATTGGGTGGATGAAATCTTGCAGAAAAACGCTTACCAGAGCATTAATAATTTGAGCGTATCCGGTGGAACCGAAACAGTTAAATATTATGTGAACGTAGGTTATACCAACCAAACCGGCCTTTACAAAGAAGACCCAAAAAACGAGTATAAAACCAATGCCGACGCCATGCGCTATAATTTCCGATCGAATATTGATATTAAAGTGGCTCACAATTTCGACCTTAATTTAGGTATCGGAGGAATTATTCAGCACAATTATTATCCGGGTGTGAGCGCCGACCGGATTTTTTATGGCATGAAAATCATTCCGCCCCTGCAATATCCGCCCATGAATCCCGACGGCTCGGTGGCTGGCGGACAAGCCTATTTAGCCGATAATCCATGGGGATTAGCCACTCAATCGGGTTACAGCAGGCAAGACAAAAACACGATACAAGGCACTTTCAGCGGTAAATGGGATTTGTCGGAATTGATAACGCGAGGATTATCCGTGAAAGGCACTTTTTCTTACGACCATTTTACCTATATTAATAATGTACGCTATAAGGAATATGAAACCAAACGATACATGGGTTTGGATGGTTCGGGAGAAGAGCAATATATCACTTTCAGGGAAGGAAAACCGATGGATTATTGGGTGGGCAAAGATATTTACCGCTCGGTTTATACCGAACTCGCCGCTAATTACGACCGGAGTTTCGACGTCCATAAAATTTCCGGGCTTTTTCTTGCCAACCGGCGGGAATATGTCAATCTGGGAACGGATAATTACCGCCAGAATTTACCCTATCATCGTCAGGGACTTGCCGGACGCTTGACTTATGGTTTTGATGACCGTTATTTGTTGGAGTTCAATTTCGGTTACAATGGTTCCGAAAATTTTCCCAAAGGCAAACAGTATGGTTTTTTCCCATCCTTATCCGCCGGATGGATATTGACCAACGAAAAGTTTTATCCGTCGTTTGCCGGCGTCAGCTATCTCAAATTGCGAGCCTCTTACGGAAAGGTCGGTAATGATGAAATCGGCGGCGTCCGGTTTCTATATGAAAGTTTGTACGGCAATTCCACTTACGGCGCGTGGTTTGGCGCAAGCCAACAAACATACAGCGGTTTGGGCGAAACGCAGATTGGTAATCCGAACATCACTTGGGAAGTAGCAGACAAATTGGATATTGGCTTGGATATGAATTTTTTCGACGACAAGCTGCAATTCCAATTGGACGGGTTTTATGAATTGCGGAAAGGAATCTTACTCAAGCGGCAGGGAACCACTCCCGAATTTTCAGGCATTGAAGCGGCTGTAATTCCTTACGCTAATCTGGGTAGGGTAAAAAACAGAGGTATCGACGGAATGATTGATTACAATAACAAAACGGGCGATTTCTTCTATTCGGTAAAAGGTACCTTCACTTTCGCCCGCAATAAAGTACTGTACAACGACGAAGCCAAACCGAAATATCCCTATCAATCGGGAATCGGAAAGAAAATCGACCAGCCTTTCGGATTGGTAGCCATCGGTTTTTTCAAAGATCAGAACGATATTGACAATTCGCCGAGGCAAACGTTCATGTCGGTAGTCAAACCCGGAGATATTAAATATGAGGACATTAATCACGATGATGTAATCGACAATTACGATGCGATAGCCATCGGTTATCCCCGCACGCCCGAAATTGTTGCCGGCTTGGGCGGAACGCTTGGTTATAAAAACTGGGAATTAACGGTATTTTTTCAAGGAGCAACCAACACCGGCATATTCATCGAAGGAGAATCCATCTATGCTTTTCAACGCGGATTGGGAACCTACAATATTTTGAGAGAATATTACGACAACCGTTGGACACCCACCCATACCGACGCCAAGTATCCGGGAGTATCGGAAATGGAAAATCCCAACAACAATCAACGTTCGACCTTGTATTTACGCGATGCAAGCTATCTTCGCCTGAAAAGCGCTGAAATAGCATGGCGTGTTCCCGATAGTGTTTTACAAAAATTCAAGATAGCAAACGCCCGCTTGTTCCTCAACGGAATGAACTTGTTTACCTTGGATAAGTTGAAGATTATCGATCCCGAATCCAATTACGGAACGGGTGGCTACCCTTTGCAAAGAAGCATCAATATGGGATTACAAATAGGTTTTTAACAACGGATTAAATACAAATACAATGATACGCAAACTTTTTATATTCAGAATAATAGCGATAATATTACTCGTAATTTCGTCCTTTTCCTGTGCTGATTATTTGGAAAAGGAAAAAGAGGAAATTTTGGACGAAACGGCTGTGTTTTCAAACGAAGCATATACCTTCCGGTTTTTGGTGAACGTATATTCCACTTTGCCGATCAATTATGCCATGGAAAACGATTATAC
>JAISWY010000091.1 GCA_031270925.1 Candidatus Symbiothrix sp. | reverse complement strand
AGTCGCGAAACGGCCGCCATCCAAGGGTACCAAAGGCCGCAATTCGGGCGGAATAACCGGCACCACTTTCACGATCATCCATTCCGGCTGATTTTTACTTTTCGAGGCACGGAACGATTCTATAACCTGCAAGCGTTTCAAAGCTTCGTTTTTTCGTTGTTGTGAGTTGTCGGTGCTGGCTTTGTGGCGCAAATCATACGAAAGCGTATCCAAATCCAAACGCACGAGCAAATCATAAATAGCTTCGGCGCCCATTTTGGCGATGAATTTGTTCGGATCGGTGTCGTCTAATTGCTGATTTCCTGCCGGAAGATTGTCGATGATGTCCAAATATTCCTCTTCCGAAAGCAAATCATTGATTGCGCGATCGCTTACAACACCTGTTTGGATAACCACATAGCGTTCATAATAAATAACCGCATCCAATTTTTTCGTCGGCAATCCCAATAAATAACCGATTTTGTTGGGCAGCGAGCGGAAATACCAGATATGCGCCACCGGAACCACCAAATGGATGTGTCCCATGCGTTCGCGGCGCACTTTTTTCTCGGTAACTTCCACACCGCAACGGTCGCAGACAATACCTTTGTAGCGGATGCGCTTGTATTTGCCGCAATGACATTCGTAATCTTTTACCGGACCGAAAATCCGTTCGCAAAACAAACCGTCGCGTTCGGGCTTGTAGGTACGGTAGTTGATTGTTTCCGGTTTCAAAACTTCGCCGCTTGATTGCGACAGGATGTCGTCGGGAGAAGCCAAACCAATGGTTATTTTGGAAAAACTTTTCGATTTATTTTCTTTTCTGAAAGCCATAATTTATATTGTTTTTCTACTGTTTATTTATAGATATATTCCGTTCCAAATAGATACAATTTGTTCCAAATATTTTATTACAAGAGACAAAACTTGAAGATATTATACCTGAAATAATCGCCGCAACCAAGCATCCTAAAATTGAATTTTTATATCGGCAATCAATGGTTTAAATACTTCATTATAAGTTTTATATAATGGCAATAGTTCTGCTCGTTTTTCAATGCTTGCTTTCGATCGACTGTTTAATGAGAGCATATAAATCAGCTTTTAATCCAATGTAACACTCAAACCCAAACCTCGCATTTCGTGGAGCAACACGTTTAACGATTCGGGAACGCTCGGTATCGGCATCTGATCGCCTTTCACGATGGCTTCGTAGGCTTTTGCACGGCCTACTACATCGTCGGACTTGATCGTCAAAACTTCTTGCAGGATGTAGGATGCGCCGAATGCTTCGAGCGCCCAAACTTCCATTTCCCCGAAACGCTGACCTCCGAATTGCGCTTTACCGCCCAAAGGCTGTTGCGTAATCAACGAATACGGTCCAATCGAACGCGCATGCATTTTGTCATCGACCATGTGGCCGAGTTTCAACATATAAATGACGCCCACGGTGGCCGGTTGGTCGAAGCGTTCGCCGGTAAATCCGTCGTATAAATAGGTTTTTCCGTAGCGGGGACCGCCGGCTTTGTCCGTCCATTCGTTTAAGTCGTCCAAAGAAGCGCCGTCGAAAATCGGAGTGGCGAATTTCACGCCTAAATTCCGTCCCGACCAGCCCAAAACGGTTTCGAAAATCTGTCCGAGGTTCATACGCGAAGGCACGCCCAAGGGGTTCAGTACAATATCAACAATCGTTCCATCAGACAAGAACGGCATATCTTCGTCTCGCACAATACGCGAAACAATCCCTTTGTTACCGTGGCGACCGGCCATCTTATCGCCGACTTGCAATTTGCGTTTTTTCGCAACATACACTTTCGCCATTTGAACGATTCCTGTGGGCAGTTCGTCGCCAATCGTGAAATCGAATTTCTGACGGCGCAGTTCGGCGTCGTATTCCTTATATTTTTTCAAATAATTGACAACCACATCGCGAATCATCTCATTTTTAAGCGGATCGGTTGTCCATTTCGACACTTGTACGGTTAAATAATCGACTTTATTTAATTCGGTAGCCGTGAATTTTGTTCCTTTCGGGATGATGTCCACATTCATGAAGTCTTTCACTCCTTGCGACAGTTTTCCTTCGGTTAAACCCATCAATTTTTTGATCAAAACTTCTCTTAATTTCGATATTTTTTCATCAAATTCGTCGTCTAACTGAGGCAAACGAGCCTTGTTACTCAAACGCGATTTGTTTTTCTTGATGGCTTTCGAGAACAAATTCCGTCCAATAATAACTCCGCGTAACGAAGGAGAAGCTTTCAACGAAGCGTCTTTCACGTCGCCGGCTTTTTCGCCAAAGATAGCGCGAAGCAATTTTTCTTCGGGAGAAGGATCGGATTCGCCTTTTGGAGTGATTTTACCAATCAAAATATCGCCCGGTTCTACACGAGCGCCGATGCGGATGATTCCGTTTTCATCCAAATCCTTGGTGGCGTCTTCGCTCACGTTCGGAATATCGTTGGTCAGTTCTTCCACACCGCGTTTTGTTTCGCGCACTTCCAAAATGTATTCGTCCACGTGAACAGACGTGAAAATATCTTCACGCACTACCCGTTCGCTGATTACGATAGCATCTTCAAAGTTGTAACCTTTCCAAGGCATGAACGCTACTTTCAGGTTTTTACCCAAAGCTAATTCGCCGTTTTCGGTCGAATAGCCTTCGGTTAATATCTGGCCTTTTACTACGCGGTCGCCTTTGCGGATAATCGGACGAAGGTCGATGGAGGTATTTTGATTCGTTTTCCGGAATTTCGGCAAGGAATAGGATTTCACGGACGTTTCGAAACTTACATATTCCGCCTCGGCGGTGCGATCGTATTTAATATCGATGCGGGTAGCATCTACAAAGACAACTTCGCCTGAACCTTCTGCGGTAATTTGCGTGCGTGAATCGCGAATCAGTTGTTTTTCGATTCCGGTTCCCACAATCGGCGCTTCGGGGCGTAATAACGGAACAGCTTGCCGCATCATATTCGATCCCATCAAGGCGCGGTTGGCGTCGTCGTGTTCCAAGAATGGAATCAGCGAAGCGGCGATCGAAGCGATTTGCGTGGGCGAAACATCCATCAATTCCACTTCTTCGGGGCCAACGACCGGATAATCGGCGTCTTGGCGCGATTTTACACGGTTGCGGATAAAAGTTCCGTCGTCGTTCAAAGGAGCGTTTCCCTGACCGATGATTCTGCTTTCTTCCTCTTCGGCCGTTAAATAAACAAGGCCTTCGGGCGATAAATCCACCTTAGAATCAGCTACTTTACGATAGGGCGTTTCGATAAATCCAAGTTCGTTGATTTTTGCATATACACAAAGCGACGAAATCAAACCGATGTTCGGGCCTTCCGGCGTTTCAATCGGACACAGGCGGCCGTAGTGCGTGTAGTGCACGTCGCGTACCTCGAATCCGGCACGTTCGCGCGATAAACCGCCGGGGCCTAAGGCCGACATACGACGTTTATGCGTGATTTCCGCCAAAGGATTCGTCTGATCCATAAATTGCGACAAAGCGTTGGTTCCGAAGAATGTATTCACGACGGAAGAAACGGTTTTGGCATTGATCAGGTCGATGGGCGTAAACACCTCATTATCGCGCACATTCATGCGTTCGCGAATGGTGCGAGCCATACGAGCCAAACCGATTCCGAATTGATTGTACAACTGTTCGCCGACGGTCCGCACACGGCGGTTGCTCAAGTGGTCGATGTCATCGACGTTGGCTTTCGAGTTGATCAATTCGATCAGATATTTAATGATTTCGATGATGTCTTCTTTCGTCAAAACTTTGACATCTATCGAAGTGGTCAAATTCAATTTTTTATTGATTCTGTAACGGCCTACTCCGCCCAAATCGTAGC
>JAISWY010000016.1 GCA_031270925.1 Candidatus Symbiothrix sp. | reverse complement strand
GCCCATCGTCGTCAAAATCTATATCAATATCGGGCATTGAGATACGGTCGGGATTCAGGAAACGTTCGAACAGCAAATCGTATTTCAAAGGGTCTATATCTGTGATTCCCAAGCAATAAGCTACGACCGAACCGGCAGCCGAACCACGTCCGGGTCCCACGGAAACGCCCATATCCCGCGCCGCTTGTATAAAATCCTGCACGATAAGGAAATAGCCCGGAAATCCCATTGTTTTCACCGTATCCAATTCAAATTCGATGCGTTCGCGTATTTCCGGCGTCATGGCGTCGGCATAACGAGTTTGGGCTTTATCCAATGTCAGCGCCCGCAAATAATCGGCTTCGAGTTTGATACGCAGCACTTTATCGTATCCGCCCAAAGTATCGAAACGTTTGTCGTCTTCCTTGTTAAATTCGGCTCGTAAATCGTCTTCCGAATATTTTTGCCGGTAATTTTTTTCCGTTCCGAAAGCTTCGGGAATGGGGAACATCGGCATAATCGCGTCGGAGTCAATGGTATAGACTTCTACCTTGTCGGCTATTTCGAGAGTATTGCTCAGCGCTTCGGGTACATCGGCAAAAATGGCGTTCATTTCTTCCGTCGATTTGAACCATTCCTGCTTAGTATAGCGCATCCGGTTGGGGTCGTTCAAGTCTTTTCCGGTTCCGAGACAAATCAGGCGGTCGTGGGCTTCGGCGTGTTCTTCCTCTACGAAATGGACGTCGTTGGTGCAAATCACTTTAGTGTTGGTTTTTTGCGCCAGTTCGAGTAAAACTTGATTCACGCTTTCTTGGAATTTATATACTTTACGGTCGGCTCCGGGCTTATCTGTTTTATGACGTTGTAATTCAAGGTAATAATCATCGCCGAAAAGGTTTTTGAACCATAAAATGGACTCTTCGGCTGCGGATTTATTCGCTGCGGAAATAACAATTGTTTCGTCGTCGAAGCCCGAAGTAGTATCTTTTCCGCTTTCGTCGTCCACATTTTTCGCGTTTCCGCCCAAGAGTTTTTGAGGAATTTCGCCGCCGATACAAGCCGATGCGACAATTAGGCCTTCGCTGTATTGTTCGAGTAAATTCTTGTCAATCCGGGGTTTATAGTAGTAGCCGTCAATCCACGATTTCGATACCAACTTACAGAGGTTTCGATAACCTTTCTTGTTCTTAGCCAACAAGATAAGGTGCCAGCCGTTGCGATCTTCCTTGGTAAGTTTGTCGGTATGCGATCGGCGGGCGCAATAGGCTTCGACACCCAAAATCGGTTTGATTTTTTGGTTGTCGGGCAAGTCTTCGTTTTTCTTTTTCACGTAGTCGTACAGTTCTTTGATACCGTACATATTACCGTGGTCGGTCAGCGCCAAGGCTTTCATGTCGCATTGAACGGCTTTATCGACCAATCCTCGAATGGTGGACATTCCGTCTAATTGTGAGTAGTGCGAGTGGACGTGCAAATGTACAAATGGTTGTAGCTTTGAATTTTCGATTTCTGCCATTTTTTCGTTTCATAAATGAAGGCGTAAAGTTAGAAATAAATTGAGGATATTTGGGTAGGATGAGTTGAAAAGTTATCAACAGAATGGGGTTTTCTAAAAAATATGGCTAAGAAATGTAAATAAATAAACTATAAGGGAGGGAACAAGGGAAGCGCGTCATGACGGGACAATATTATTCACATTTTGTGGAAACAAAAAAAATCAGTAACTTTGTCGGAAAATTCACAACTGCTGTTCCCTTACATGGAGTAGTGTTTGTGAAAATCTCGAATTAAAATAAAGTATTATCATGTCAAAAACACTATCTATTTTGTTGATTAGCCTGTTTCTGGGCAACATTTCTTGTTCACAATCCATTCGTTATCAGGAAATTACGAATCCTGAATTAACGAATATCAATCGCGAACCGATGCGGGCCTCGTTTCGTCCGCAATCCGATTCGAAACCAAATCATTTTTCCTTGAACGGAACATGGAAATTTCATTATACGGAAGATTTCCACAATCGGCCGATGGATTTCATGAATCCCGATTTCGATGCAAGCGCTTGGAGCGATATACAAGTCCCCGGAAATTGGGAACGGCAAGGCTTCGGAACGCCTGTTTACGTGAATATCCCGTATGAATTTCTCTCCGAAGCCGGCGCACCGTATTGGAAAAAACCCAATCCGCCCTATGTACCCGAAAATTGGAATCCGACCGGAACTTACCACCGCTCGTTCGATTTGCCCGCCGATTGGAACGGAAAAGAAATTTACTTGAGCGCCGACGGAACGAGAGGAGCCGTCTATTATTACCTCAACGGCCAATTTATCGGTATGAACAAGGAATCGAAAATTCCTGCCCGTTTCAATATTACGTCTTATTTACAAGCCGGGAAAAACACGATTGCCGTGCAAATCCACAAATATTCGGACGCTTCTTACCTCGAAGATCAGGATTTTTGGCGCTTGGCCGGTTTTGAACGCGAAGTTTACCTTTATGCTCAACCGAAATTGCATATCGCTGATTTTCAAGCCAAAACGCCTTTGGACGCAAATTATCAAAACGGCATTTTCGATTTGAACGTAAAACTGAAAAATGCAAACGAAAAAGCCGAAAACGGTAATATCTCCTATCAAATCACGGACAAAAACGGAAAAATCGTCGCTTCCGACAAACAGAATTTCCAAAATTTGACATCGGAAAAAAATATCGTATTCCCGGCAAAAATAATCGACAACGCGATGCATTGGACGGCCGAAACACCCTATCTTTACGCTCTAACTTTGAATTTGAACGACGAAAACAATAATCTTTTAGAAACAACTAAGGTGAAAATCGGTTTCCGAACCGTAGAAATCAAAGATAAACAATTGATGGTCAATGATAAAGCAATCCTCATAAAAGGGATAAATCTGCATGAACACGACGAATACACCGGCCATTATGTTACTGAAGACGTGATGCGGAAAGATTTTGAATTATTCAAACGCTACAACGTAAACACGGTGCGCACTTGCCATTATCCGCAACAGGAACGTTTTTACGAACTCTGCGATGAATATGGCATTTACGTCATCGACGAAGCCAATATCGAATCGCATGGAATGGGCTACGAACAGAAAAAAGGCGGTACTTTGGCCAATAATTCGCTGTTTCTCACAGCGCATTTGTCGCGCACCGAAAATATGTACGAGCGCGATAAAAACCATCCTTGCGTGATTGTCTGGTCGCTGGGCAACGAAGCCGGCAACGGAATCTGTTTTTACGAAACCTACCGATGGTTGAAAAGCAAAGACCCCAGCCGTCCCGTCCAATATGAACGAGCTGAATTACAATGGAATACCGATATTTTCTGCCCGATGTATTATGCTTTCAACGAGATCGAAAAATATGCACAAAATCCCGAATCCAACCGGCCGCTGATTCAATGTGAATACGCGCACGCGATGGGCAACAGTCTGGGCAATTTCCAAGATTTTTGGGATATGATTCACAAATATCCGCTTCTGCAAGGCGGTTGTATTTGGGAATGGCTCGATCATGGCATGGCTGAAAAAGCGGCCGACGGCAAGAAATATTGGGCGTATGGCGGCGATTACGGTCCGGCCGGAACGCCTTCCGATGGTATTTTCTGCATCGATGGCTTGGTGTATCCCGACCGCACAACGAAACCGGCCACCGAAGAAATGCGGAAAGTCTATCAAAATATTATCTTCAAAAATATCGATACTCAAAAAGTGACGGTCGATATTACCAACGATTTCGCGTTTACAAATTTGGACAAATATAACTTTTCCTACGAATTGAAAGGCGATGGCAAACGCTTGAAAACCGGCTCATTTACAGTCGATTTGGAAGCCGGTCAAACGAAATCTTTTGTTTTTGCAAAACCTTTCGGCAAACTGCCTTTCGCGCACGATTACCAACTTTCGTTTGAAGCAAAAATCCGCACAGCCGAACCGTTTTTGCCTGTAGGATACGTTGTTGCACGAGAACAATTGGCTTATGGCGAATATCAACCGGAAAAAATCGAATTACAAAATTTGGCTCCATTCATCGAAAATGAAAATCAAATCACTTTTTCAGGCGAAAATTTCAAAGCCGTTTGGGATAAAAAATCCGGATTCCTCACTTCCTACCAATACAAAGGTAATGAGTTGATTTTGAACGGATATGGCCCTCGACCCGCGTTTTGGCGAGCTCCGATAGATAACGATTTCGGATTCTCCGACTTCAATTTGTTCAAGGAATGGAAAACGATGTCGGAACAACCGCTGATAGTGGAAATTGGAAAAGTAGAAAACGGAAAAATCACGGTTAAATTTGTTCATGTGAAAGAACCGGCTATGACCTGGAATATTGATTATACGGTTTCTGCCGACGGAAAAATTCATTTCGACAACACGATAACCACAACCAAAGGCCAATCGAAATTCATCCCTCGCTTGGGTTTGCGAATGCAGATGCCGGTAACTTACGAAAACTTTTCGTATTATGGCCGCGGCCCATGGGAAAATTACTGCGACCGCAAAACAGCCTGTTTCATCGATGAATACCGTTTCAAAGTTGCCGATTTATATCAAGATTACGTTCGTCCGCAAGAAAACGGCCACCGCACCGATGTCCGCTGGTTTACGTTGAATAGCCAGAATGGAGCCGGATTGAAAGTCGTAGCTGAGAACACCCTCGAACTAAATGTATCGAACATCCCAATGGAACTGTTGGATAGCGGCGACGCTCGCGACGACGGCCACATACGCTTGGAACACCCGCAACAACGCCACAGTTTCGACGCTGTGCCGCAAAAATTAGTCGATGTATTCATCGATTACGGAATGACCGGCGTGGGCGGCGATAATTCTTGGGGAATGAAACCTCACGAAAAGTATCAAATTAAACCGGGGGAAACATTTCGTTACGGATTTTATTTTGTGCCTTGGTAAACAGTCTGTTGGCGACTTTGTCGCCAACAGACTGTTTATTACCTTTTTGGGTCATCTGCAAAACCCTGTGTTTAGCAGAGGCGACAGACCGCAGGTCTGAATGTTAATAACCCCCAATGAAGCGAAGCGATTGGG
>JAISWY010000006.1 GCA_031270925.1 Candidatus Symbiothrix sp. | reverse complement strand
TTTGCGGCGGCGCGGTTATTTTCTGGTTCAGCGGCGCATCCATCCAAGCGGTTACAACAGGAGCTTACCGCACAGTGGAATTTATCAAACGTACATTCAATATGGATAAGCAGGAAGCGCACGCCGACGATTCGACGAAAGTGGTGCAAATCTGTACGCAATATGCTCAAAAAGGGATGTGGAACATCTTCCTTGCATTAATCTCTCTGACTTTGGCATTCGCATTCATCGACCCGAACTTCTTTGTGGCCTATTTGGTTTCGATTGCAGTATTCGGCTTATTCCAAGCAATTTACATGGCTAATGCCGGCGGAAGTTGGGATAACGCCAAGAAAATCGTGGAAGTGGAATTAAAGGAAAAGAATACACCCTTGCACGAAGCTGCTGTGGTGGGCGATACTGTGGGCGATCCGTTCAAAGATACCTCTTCCGTATCGTTGAACCCGATTATCAAGTTTTCGACTTTGTTCGGATTATTGGCCACCGAAATTTGCATCGAAATGAAAGCCGGCGAAGGTACGGATTATTCGATGTGGATTGCCATTCCGTTCCTGATTTCGGGTTTGTATTTTGTTTGGCGGTCGTTTTACAAGATGCGGATTCCACAAAAAGATCTTGTTATCAAATAAATAAAAAGGGAGAGAACAGGCAGCACGTCATGTCGAGCGTAGCGAAGCGCAGTCGAGACATCTGCTTTACAATTATTCTCCCTGTACATACAACAATAGCACGAGTCACCTGCAAAACCCTGTGTTTCGCAGAGGCGACAGACCGCAGGTCTGAATGTTAATAACCCCCAATGAAGCGAAGCGATTGGGGGATGCGAGAAATACATCGACCACCTCAACCCGCAGGGTTGAATATCCGAAATAAATCACTATCCATCAACTTGTTAATAGATATATTCAACCCACTTCGGGGTTGAGGGGAGAGTGGTTATTGCTCTATCCCCCAATCGCTTCGCTTCATTGGGGGTTATTAACATACCGACCTGCGGTCTGTCGCTTCTACTAAACACAGGGTTTAGCAGATGAGCCATTTTCCTGAAAAATAAAAACGGCCGTACTCTCGTTCGGCCGTTCTCCCTGTTTTAATCAAAAAAGTTAGTATGATAATTGTTTTAATTATTCCGTTTGTTTACGAATCGGCAAATTGTCGATTTTTTTCTTTTGCATCCATTCGGGCGAAACGGCTTTGGCAACCACTTCTGTCGGCGTTTGAATCGAATCCGACGATTGCGTTTCCGTTTCGGTAAAAATCGTATCCATGAATTTTTCCTGTTCGTAATGCGTATAAACACTGATTCCGAATGCCAATAAAATCAATACCGATGCGGCGATTTTCAAAGTGGGATACACTTGTTTTTGGAACGAAAAACGAGGCGTAAAACGGTAATTCTTAGTCGATTGAATTGTTTTTTGCCGGTTTTCCCAAACAAACATCGAACGGTATTTTACAAATTCTTCGGAAAGGTTTTCGCCGGCAAAGAAAGCACGTAATTGGCGTTCTTCTTCGACCGAAGTTTGGCCTTGCCAATACTTTTCGAGAATTTCTCCGATTTTATTGTTTGTTATCATTTTATTGTTCAAAAAATGCTTTTAACTTTTGTCTTGCACGGAATAAGGTAACTTTTACCTGTTCTTCCGTAATGTGCAAACTTTCTGCTATCTCCTTGTAACTCAACTCTTCTACTTCGCGGAGTTGAAAAACGGTTCGTTGTTTTTCGGGTAGCCGGCGGATAGCATCTTCCAATTGCGCCATTTGTTCGTTGGCTTCCAATTGTTCGTGCGCATTGGCGGTTGCTTCGGGAATATCGAACTGATCATTCCACGCTTCCTGTTGATTTTCCTTCAATGCGAGTTTGTCTAATGCGATGTTCCGGGTCGATCGGTAGCAATAAGCTTCCAGATTGTCGATGGCGTCCCAATCGTCTTTTTTCTTCCAAACCTTAAATAGCGTATCTTGAACCACGTCTTCGGCATCTTGCCGGTTTCCGGTAATGCTCAAGGCCAAACGAAATAGCGAATCGACCATCGGCACGATTTTATTTCTGAATTTGTCCTGCTTCATGGCTCTATTTGAATGACGGTTGAAGAATCTAAAAGTTACACTTTTATTCGAATATTAATTGAAAAAGTTGCTTTTCGGGAAAAATCTCATTGGCGATTTCGAGTAACTGCTTGGAAGTGAGCGCATCTATCTTTTGATAAACATTCGGTAGAAGTTCGTATTTATTGAAATGCAGGAAACTTTTTCCCATTCCCAAAGCGATGTTTTCGTGGTTGTCGCTTGCAACGCCTAATTGTCCTTTCAACTGTTTTTGGGCGGCGTGCAGTTGTGTGGCGCTCAAAGCGGTTTCGCATAATTGCTTTAATTCCTTGTGAATCAGTCGTAAACATTTTTCGACCGAATCAGAATCGCAGCCGAAATAGATATGGAAGAGGCCGGTATCGCTGTAAGCTGTCGTGTTGGATTCGACCGAATAGACCAATCCGTGTTTTTCGCGCAACGATACGTTCAGACGGCTGTTCATGCCCGGCCCGCCCAAAAGATTATTCAGCAAATATAATCCCATACGGT
>JAISWY010000001.1 GCA_031270925.1 Candidatus Symbiothrix sp. | reverse complement strand
CAGACCTGCGGTCTGTCGCTTCTACGTAACACAGGGGTTTGAAACTGACCCTTTTTTCGTTATTTTTCTATAGATTCCTCGCCCGTAAGTTGTTTATAGATTCGTTTGTATTTTTTAAGGAAAATTTTAGCCTCATCTTTCTTTCCGAGTTTACTATATGCTTTGATGCAAATTTCCAATACATCGTTGTTCAAAGGTTCAATCGCAAAATAGGTAGAAGACAGGGAAATGATTTTTTGGTATTGTTTTTTCCCATACAGATAAAGGATGTATTCGCGGAGCAGCGGTTCTAATTTTTCCTCTTCTTTCGATTTATAACCGTCAACGCCGGCATCTTGTACATTTGAGAGGAAGAGTCCGCGGTGGATAATGGCGATGCATTCGTCCATGATAACCGAATAAGTTGCCGGTTCCGAATTTTGCAGATGGGACAGCACGACAGAATATTCCAAATAATCGCAATAAAAAGGTTGCTCGAAGACGAAAAACCATTGGTGGTTTTGATGAACGAGCGAAAGCCCGTCGATGTCTTCCAAGATATTACGCAGGCGGTTGATGGTTACACCGCGAATGTTTTTGGCTTCGTTCACATCTTTATCCGGCCACATTTTTAAGGTCAATTCTTCGGTGGAAATACCCGTTTCCTTGCCGGTATTCAAAAGCACGAGCGAGAATAAAACCCTTAGTCTCATACTGAACCGATAGCTGATGTCCGTGCTGTTTTTATCGTAAACCGTGAAATTACCGAAAATATAAGCCGCCGATTGCTTTTGTTCCTCTTCGGCAGGTATGTGAAGCTGTTTTGTTTTCGCTTTCTTTTGCCGCGCTTTTTTCAAGGGAAGAAAGCGGAAAAGCAAGTATCCGGCGGCAAGCAACGCAAGCAAGAGAGCAGCCCACAGAAGCATTAGAGACGACGGATGGACGTGAATGGAATCTTCCAAGCGCTCTTTTGTAATTGGCGGAGAAAGTAATGAATAAATCCGGATGCGGGTTTCATTTTTATCCGAAACTTCCCGGATAACCGCATAAAATTCGCTCATCTGCCTGTTGTAAAACAGATTGACCGAAGTATTCATATCTTCCGACGTAAAATTGATGGAATCGCTCATCACGTCGCAAGTTCCGGTTTGCAAATCGAAACGATAGAGGTATCCGGTGGTGTTGGGAATGTGATGCGCATAGCACAGCGCGTAGAAATATTTTTTGTCCCGGCTTAAAATCAAATTGTTGCCGGGGATAAATTCCACTTTCGGAATGTCGCGGATATTCCACAAGCGGGTAATTGTCTTTTGTTCGAGGTTCAACAGGTGCAAGTCGTAAAGGTTATGTCCGCCGTGTTCCTGCCGGCCTGTTTCGTTACCGAATCCGCCGAAAATTAGTTTTTCATTGGGATGAACGCCGTCGCCCACAGCCGAATAAAAACGGGGTGATATATTATCTCCCTTGAAATCAACCGGTTCCCATTGCTGGACTTGGGAGTTGTAACGGTATATTTTATCGGAATAAAGATGATTGCCGTAGCCGCCGAATTGGAACAAGTCGCCGGAGGACGATTGGAAAAGGTTACTATGCATCAAATTACCTTCATAAACGGGAGTGTCCCTTTTTATTCCGGCAGTTTCGATGCGGTTATAGCGCGGATAATAGTACAATGCCGTGTCGTTGCCTTCAATCACAATGCGGTTCTTGACTTCATCGTAAGCCGCATAAGTGTTGCCGGCCATGTTGAATTTAGATTTGGATTGCCAATAAAAATGCCTGTTGATCATCCATCCCGGATTTTTCACGTGGGCTTTTATTTTTCCCGTTTCGTCGTAAGCCAAATCGCCTTCCGATTCGCCCAGCGGAAAGAAAAACGATTTGTTATTAGGCGCTTGAATATGTAAACCGGCGATTAGCATTTGAGGTACATCCAAATTGAGCCCGTACATGCCGAAGGCAAACGACAGTAAACTGGGATTCTCCAATCCAATCGGCGCACAAGTATAAACGGAATCTTTTAAAGTAATGTTTGCCTTATCGTTTTGCAAATCAAGACAGATATGCAGATGAAGCGTCGTTTTACGGTCAATATCTTCTTTCGTAATCGGGATTTGGACGGATTTATGGGTAATCGGACTGTGGAAATCGAGGTACATATTGTTGATTCCGTAGAAATTGACAAACACAAATTCGACTTCCTGTTTGCGGTCGTTGATGATACGAAGGATGTGCCCAAACTGCTTGACGTCCCAAATCGACAAATCGAAATCGATACTGAGCGAATCTTCAAAGCGTTGCGGCTTGTCGCAGAAAAGCGTCAATGAAGTTCGCTTATCTACTTTTTTGGCGCTGGAAGTAAATAAGAGTCCGCCCGGCGATTCTTCCGCATATATTAAAGAACAGATTGCTGATAGCAGGGAACAAACGGCAACAGTATGTAATCTCCTAATTATCGGCATAATTAATTCGATTGAGAAATCAACTTGTCTTCCATCATTTTAATATAGTAACCGCCAAGCACCGAACGCGCTCGGAACGCGACGTGTTCCGGCTTATCCGTCCAATACCAGTCCGACATGGGAATCCGGTCGGTTGTTTCATTGACAAAACGGTAGAGCGGACTTATGAATTGCTGAAAATCGGACGTGCTGCGCGACAAAGTGGCAGACCACACGATCCAATCGGCTTTTGTATAGGAATGTTTGCTATCCAGAGGCAAACCGTATTTGTGCTGTTGGGTCAGGTAGTAGGCGACTTCCTTTTCCGGCACTTCGTGGGGGAAGACGTTGATTTTCATTATCTTGTCCCATACCAAGTTGTATTTTTGACTCCAACTGCCGGGCTGGTCGAAGGCAAAGCGGAAATGGTCGCCGTCATCGGCTTTTTTTACCCATTGCAAAGCCATTTCGCGCGCCAAGGCTGTGTATTTCCGGGCGATGTCGTTCTGTCCCAGCATATCGGCCAAACGCCCGTAGGAAGCGATGCCTTGAATGGCCTTGATCGACAGATTGGCATTGTGTGCGGAATGTCCGGTAAATACATCGGTATTTTCCTGATAATCGGGATCGAATCCTTTTTCAACCAGAAAATCGACCCATTGCGATAAGGTTTCCCAATGTTGTGAAGCGTAATCGGCGTTTCCTTCCATCGTAGCGATGGCTGCACAGAGTATCAGCATGTTACCCGATTCTTCTACCGGCAGATTCGGCCCCGATACTTGCCCTTCGGCGATGGGATAAATGCCGATGTCGTGCGGTGCAAAAGGATGTTCCCATTTTCCGCTTTCCACGTAATAAAAAATGGGATTCAACATTCCTTTCAGCAAATCGACATTATACAATAAGAATAGCGGCGCAGAGGGATAAGTAACATCGACGGTTGCAATTGAACCGCTGCTGTAATTTTCTTTCGAGAGAAAAAGCAAATCTCCGTTCGGGGCTTGCAGCAATTTGTGAGCCGAAACCGACTGACGGTAAACCAAAGCGCAAAGTTCGGCGTATTCTTGTCCCCCGCAACGGATTGCTTCTTTCATCAACGTATAATCGAATTTGTTGCATGTTTTTTTCAGCGATTTGTATTCTTTTCCGGCAAGAGCGAAAAGGCCGAAAATATCCTTATCGCCTTTCCGGTTCCAATAGGGCAACAAGTTTTCGCCAAAATAGCGGATAGAATAGCGGTCGTCGTATCCCAACATAAAATAGCCCTTGGTCGCTTTCTTAACTTTTCCCAGCGAGCGGGCAAAAGCCAATTTGTTTTGCTCGTCGGGAGAAGCGGGATAATTTTCGGAGAAAGAACCTGTATTACGAAAATCCGTCCGCATCGCGCAGGCATCTCCTACTGTGGCTTTGGTTTGTTCTTTTCCGGCGCACAAATAGAAATAACCCCAATCAATACGGATATTATCGCCTTTTTTTCCTAAAATTTGCTGCTTTTTGCTGCCTGTTTTCAGATACAGCCAATCGCCTTTTTCAATGGCGGCGCTTTCGCTCGGCTGACCGACGGTATTTAAAGCCCAAGGCGTATCGGCTTCCAAATACAACTCGACCGTATGGGTTTGATTATCGTTTGCCGAAACCGTATAAGATATATAGTTGATTGGGCGCGAAAGCAAATCGAGATTATCCATCAACAAAGGCGCCATGAAAGTCAATTCCAAATCCACCGGCCCGCAAGTAAAGTGGTAGATGGTTTGGGTGGGCTGCGTTTCTACCGAATTTTGTACCGCCGTTTCCGTTAAACAGGCTTGCATGGCTGTTTCCATACTTAATCCGAAATCGAGATAGGCGTAGCCTCCTTGGTTGCGGCAATGGGCGGAAATCACATTTTTACCTTTCTGTAGCGAAGCCACAACATTGTCGGGAAGTGTCTTTATCGCATTTTCTTGACAGCGGTCGGTTATTCTAACGGCTTCTATTCCATTGATATAAATTTCCACATAATCATCATGCGAATATTCCAAAAGAACTTTTTTACCCGCCAAGTCCTCATCCAAAGTAAATTCCCTTCTTACCCAAATATGTTCGGTTTCCCACGGGATACTGATATTCGGTTCGTTGTCTTTCTTTCCGAAAGCGCCTTTTCCTTGTTTCCAATCGCTGTCGTCGAAATCTTTTGCCGTCCAATTTTCACTCGGATGTTCGT
>JAISWY010000429.1 GCA_031270925.1 Candidatus Symbiothrix sp. | reverse complement strand
ATATTTACGGACAATTTTCCCGTTCCATCGAACGCGAAGCCGTGAGCATCGGCAAAACCGTGATGGCTTTCAACGGCACATCCGCGTATTACGAACGTCCGCTCCATACTTTGGACGGTATTTTTACCAACCCAAACAACCGATGGAAATTCAGTCGGCCGATTTTGAGCGACAGTCTCACGTATATGATTGTTGATTTGGAAAGCCAATACAAAGTTTCGCGTTTCAAATTATACGACAGTCGGTATCTGGAAGCCGAATATCCGAATCTTTTGGGATACAATATTTATTTGAGCGAAACGGCGCCCAATTTATCCCTCATCGGAAAAAACAAGGACAATAACACCTGCTGGACAAAAGTTGTAAGCGCTTACGACGAAAACCGTTCGGATCAAAGCGTGAAAACCGACGAAATCACGCCCTTGCAAGCGCGTTACGTGAAACTCGAAATTCCGCGTTCGCGCACCACAGGCGAAAGCCGCATTTTTCAGTTTGAAGTTTTCGGCGAAAAAGCAGACTTGGCAATCGCACCCGTAAAATCATTGTCCGAAACGGTTTACCCCAATCCGGTCAAGCAGGGCGAAAATATCCACCTTTCGGGACGAGGTTTCCTGGAAGTTTATTCCCTACAGGGCAATCGCATCGAAAGCCGGTGGCTGTCGTCCGAAATCAATTCGATTTCGACCGCCCATTTGCCGCCCGGCGTTTATTTGTTGCATTTCAATGCAATAATCGTAAAATTGATAATAATATAGTATAATATCAGACAAGTTTAATTGAATTTATCAAAATAAAATCAAATGAAAAAAATCTCTTTTTTACTTTTAGTAATCGTCTTTATTTTCGGCGCCACGGCGCAAAACCGCGAACTGAAAGTCAGTTCTTTCAACGTCCGCAACGACAACAGCGGCGACGCCGACGCCGGCAACGGATGGCAAAACCGCTATCCGGTTATCGTATCCATGATTTTGTTCCACGATTTGGACATTATCGGCACGCAGGAATGTAAAAACAATCAGGTAAACGACCTGAAAAATCACTTGCCCGGCTACAACTACATTGGCGTAGGTCGTGGCGACGGCAAAACGGCCGACGAATATTCGGCTATTTTCTACAAGACCGACAAGTTCGATTTGCTTGCTCACGGCGATTTCTGGCTTTCCGAAACGCCCGATGTGCCGAGCAAAGGCTGGGACGCCGCATTGAACCGCATCTGCACCTGGGGCAAGTTTGAAGAAAAAGCCACAGGCTTCCAATTCTACGCTTTCAACCTGCATTTCGACCATGTCGGCGTGCTTGCGCGTGTCGAAAGCTCTAAATTGGTTATTGACAAAATCAAGGAAATCGCCGGCGAATCGGCCCCCGTTTTCCTGACCGGCGATTTCAATGTAGGGCAAACCAGCGAAGGCTACGAAATCATCACTTCGTCGTGTTTCCTCTACGACAGCTATAATTTGGTTCCTGCCGCCTATCGTTATGCCTTGAGCGGAACTTTCAACGATTTTAAGACGAATACCGTAACGGAAACCCGCATCGATCACGTGTTTGTAACTGCCGCATTTACGCCGAGCCGCTACGGAGTACTGACCGAAATCTATTGGACGGATGCTTCCGGGACGCCGATACACAGCGGTAATTTCCCCGCCGAAGTCGAATATCTTACGGCAACGCCCCGTGTGCCGAGCGACCATTGGCCGATTGTCGTAGCTTTGAAATATTAAAAGTAAGAATTAATGACAAAAAAGTTTGAATTTCTGCCAATCGTTATCAAAGCGCTTTCGCGGTTTTTTCATTCAAATAATCTTCTCTACTTTTGGGCTGTTAAAAAAACACAATAAACATTTTTAATTTTAAATATCATGAGAAAAATTAACTTCTTTTTCAAATGGACAACGATACTTGCTATCGTTTTGAATGTTACGTTTGCTTTCGGGGCAACGGAAATTAGCGACCGGGCAGGTTTGGAAGCTCTTTCCAATGTTACGTCCGGCGATTATGTCTTGACCGCCGACATTGATTTGGGCGGTTCAAATTGGACTCCCATAGGTGGAGATAATGCGGGTTTCACACTCAACGGACAGGGACATGTTATCAAGAACATGAAAGTGGATGTTACTTCCGGTCAGTCGGGATTATTTAAAAAACTTACCGGTGCAACTATTCGCAATCTTGGTTTCGACAATTGCTATGTAAAAAGCAATCAGGGCGGCGTTGGTATTGTAGCCGGAGAAATCTGCAATACAACAATTGAGAATGTCTATGTGATTCATTCGCACATTCAAAGTACGGGCGACCACACCGGCGGTCTTATCGGACGGGTATATAATGGCTCGACCGTACGCAACAGCTATGCCAACACCCACGTTTATGGCGAAGCGGATCAGACGGGAGGGTTGATTGGCTGTATTAAGGCGGCAGGATGGACTGGCGGCCCCGGTTCGGGCAATTCCGTTACCATCGCGAACTGTTACTTCGGTGGCTTGTTGTTATCGAACAATCGTGCCAATGCCATTGCCGCTATTGCCGACGATGGAACTTATACGATTTCCAATTGCGTCAATCTGGCTCCGGCTCTCTTATTAAGAAGCAATGGAAAAGCTGATGCCAACCGGCAATGCCGCATTATAACACCCGAAAAGCTCAGTGGAACTCAGCTTTCCAACAACTATTCGTTGGAAACAACTGTCTATGGCAATAGCTTGACAGTAGCTTCTACTTCCGACACCAATTACGGTGCAGATAAAGCTTTGGGCGCTAACGTATCGGAAGCCGCCGCTAAAACGCAATCTTTTTACGAAACAACACTCGGTTGGGATTTTTCCGGCGGCACTTGGAAGTTCATCACCGGCTACGACTATCCCGTGCTGGGCATCCAAACAGCAGCGCCGGTAATTACCATTGCCGATGCAAGTGAATTGGTAAGCAAACTCACCACTTATCAGGCGGGACACTTTGTCCTTACCAACGACATAGAACTTACCGGCGATTGGACTCCCATTCACTCCGGCAGCAATCCTTTCCGTGGCACACTCGACGGCAACGGACATATTATTAAAGGTGTATATTACAATGCGTCGGGTAACGGCGAAAAAGGTTTCTTCGGCGAAACCTCGGTTGCCCTTATCAAGAATGTGGGCTTTGAAAATGCCCATATCGTAGGGAATGCCAATATCGGCGGTATTGTCGGTTGGGCGAAAGCTACCGTTATTACTAAATCATACGTGGCTAATTCGTATATCGAAGGTCGCGACCACACAGGCTCTATCGCAGGCACTATCGAATACGGTACGCTGATTGATAACTGCTATTCCAATGCTTATCTCTACTCGCGCGAACATCAAGGCGGCGGTCTTGTAGGTATATTCAAAAATGAGAACTCGGTTATACAAAAGTCATACTTTTCAGGTGTAGTGCGTTGTCCCGACCGCCCTGCCGGTATTGTAGCGCTTGACGACGAGAACGACAACAGCAGAAAAAAAATCGTTCGTTATAACTTGAACCTTGCTTCTTATTTGGTGGGCAGCAGCATAGTGCGTATCGGCGAAACTGCGAACCGTAGCATGACATTAACGGAAAACTATTCAATCAGCGCTACCCTTGTTAAGGCGGGCGATGCTTCTAAATTGGAAGGCTCGCCTGTTCCGACAACTGATACCAACTACGGCGCCAACAAAAAACACGGCGCCAATATTCCCAACGGCGATGCGAATGCTAAAGCGGCCGGACAAACCGATTTCTACGAAACCGTTCTCGCTTGGGATTTTACTGATACATGGAAATTTGGTACCGACGGCTATCCCATTCTGAAATGGCAAGCAACGCCGGCCAATCTTGGTTTCCTGACTTTGACTGCCGCTAGAACGGTTCAATCAAACAATACGCTTTCGCTCAAACAGAACGAAACCTTGGATTTATCGACCACTTTGCTATTGAATAATCCGATGGCGGTAACGTATGCTTCAACCAGCGACAAGGTAGAAATCAGTGGTTCTTCGTTAAGCATTAAAGCTAATGTTACGATTGTATCTCCCGAAAATATTTCGATTACGGTAACACCAACTGCAAGCGATTTTGCTTGCGAACAAATATTTACTGTTATGTTGATGCCCGACGAGCCGATCATGATTTCTACGCCCAACGATTTGTTTTTGCTTAATGCCGCACCAACATTGCAGTTTGAATTGGCAAACGATATTGATTTTACCGGCCTTACCTTTACTCCGATTGAAAGTTTCAGCGGAACATTAAACGGCGCGGGACACGTGATTT
>JAISWY010000428.1 GCA_031270925.1 Candidatus Symbiothrix sp. | reverse complement strand
CAGAATATTCTTGTTCAGCTTTTCGATAAATTCGGCGTTTTCGTCGTTTTCTATTTTCGGATGCATAAAATACGACAAGGGCGATTGGATGAAATTTTCCCGCAATTTGTTGCGGTTGTCGATAATGGTATGGATTTGCGCCTTCAACTGTTCCATCGAAAACGGCTTTTCCATATACACGTCGGCGCCCTTGTTTAGCCCGTCGATTTTGGTGGGCGTATCGGTTTTGGCCGAAAGCAAAACGAGCGGCAAGTGCGAATAGGCTGGATTGGTTTTCAGCACGTTACACAATTCCAAACCATCCATTTCGGGCATCATAATGTCGGAAATGATGATGTCGATCGTTTCCTTTTCCACTAATTCCAAGGCTTGCAAACCGTTTTGGGCTTCTAAAACCGTGTTTTTATCGTTGAGGTTCGATGTGATGAAAGCGCGTAAATCGCTGTTGTCTTCCACTATCAGGATTTTTAAGCCCGATTCGTCGTGCATTCCGGTTGTTTTTTCCACCGGTTCGACGGCCGGTTCGCTCTCCTGTTCGATTAATTCGCTAACCACCGGCAAAACGAAGGTAAATTTCGCGCCATTTCCGGGAGTCGATTCCACTTCGATACGGCCGTTGTGTTTCGCAGCCAAAGATTGTGAGAGCGACAAACCCAAACCCGAACCGGTTTTCATGCCGTTTTCCTTGTTTTGAATTTGGAAAAACGGTTCGAAAATCTTGTCGATGTATTTCTTATCCAAACCCGGCCCGTCGTCTTCGACCGAAATCAGCAAATCGTTGCCTTTCAATTCGATACGGATATTGATTTTTTCCTTGGCGAATTTCACGGCATTCGACGCCAAATTACTGACGATTTTATAGACGGCTTCCTTATCAACCACGCATTTTTCAATGCCGGCATCTTCCGACACTGTCATTTCGATGCGATTTATTTTGGCGCTTGGCGCGTATTGATTATAAACGTCGCGCACAATTTTAGGCACATCGCATTTCTTGAATTTGAAGCGGAACATGTTTTCTTCCATCTTCCGGAAATCCAGCAGTTGGTTAATCAATACCAACAGGCGATTGGTATTGGTTTGAATGATTTGGAGGTTGTTTTTCGTTTCCCGATTGCCGTCGCCCGACAACATGATATTTTCCAAAGGCGCGATAATGAGCGACAAAGGCGTCCGAATTTCATGGGCAATATTCGTAAAAAAATTGATTTTCGCCTCGTAGATTTCCTTTTCTTTCCGCGTTTTGTATTTGAATAAATCTTCTTGATTCCGGGCTTCGATACGGTGCTTGTAATTGCGAACGGCATAAAACAAACCGACGGCCGTCAAAGTAATATAAATCAAAATCATCCATGATGCAAACCAGAACGGCGGCTTCACGCGGATACGAATCGAAGCGCCATCGTCGTTCCAAACGCCGTCGTTGTTGGTGCCTTTCACTCGGAAAACGTATTCGCCGGCGGGAATATTCATGTAGGAAGCGTGAGGCTCGTTACCGAAATGCCATTCGTTTTCAAAACCTTCCAAGCGATAGGCGTATTGATTGTGCTTGGGCGAAAGATAGCTCAACGCCACAAAATCGAAACCGAAAGCCGATTGACTGTATTTCAAAGTAATTTTCTGCGAATTTTTGTTGGAAAAGACCTCCCGGTACGCAATCTGCAAGCCGGTAATCTCAATCGGCGGAATTTGCTCATTGTTCACTATTTCTTTCGGATTGAAATGAATAAAACCGTTGGTGCCACCGAAATAAATATGGTTACTGCCCGTTCGCAACGCGCCTTTCGGATTGTAGCGGATTTTTTGAATGTCGCCTATAAAACCGAAAGTCTTAATATTTTTCGTATCGGGATTGAATTTGATCAATCCGCCACCGGTAGCTACCCAAATATTGTTTTCGTTATCGTCCAGAATCGAATAGATAATGTTTGAAGGCAGGCCGCCCGCTTCGTTCAAAACGCTCTCGAAACGGCCGTCGGTTTCGTTGTAAAGCAAGAGACCTTCACTTTCGGCGCCAATCCAGATGCGGAATTTCGAATCTTCAAACACGCAATTGATGTTGTTGGTGGGCAGAGCGGCCGGGTCGTTGGGATGATAGGTAAACGATTTCATCTGTCCTTCGAGATTCAAGCGCCACAGGCCGTTGGCGTGCGTGGCAATCCACACATTACCGTTGTAATCCTCGCAAATATCCTTGATGGGCATTCCGGACAGGGGTTTGAGCTTGTTGAATGTTTTGCTTTTCGGATTCCAAGTCAGTATCCCGTCATTTTCCAATCCGAAGAAAAACAATCCGTCGGAACGCTTGAAAATGGTATTGACCGAACGGAGACAACGGCCAACCGAATCGTTGGTCAGCGGTGAAACACTGCCGGTTTTCAAATTCAAAACGCTTACGCTCATTCCGTAGAGACTGATATAGAGATGGTGGCCATCCAACAGCAAATCTTGAATATTATGGTAGCCGATGTGGTAACGAATCGTTTCAAAGGCATTGGTTTGGGGATTGAAAAGCGAAAGTCCGTCGTTGTAGGTTCCTATCCAGATTTTCCCGTTTTCATCTTCCGCAAAACAACTGATAATATTTTTCTTCACGGAACGGGCAGGCGTATTGTAAGTGTAATGAAATTTGTTGATGGCCGGCGAAAAATAATTCACGCCGCCGAAATAAGTGCCTATCCAAAACGAGCCTTCGTTGTCGCGGACGATCGAAAAAATGGAAGTATCGGTCAGGTTATCCGCATCATTGTTTAAAAAGGTATATTGCTCCGAAATGCGATTGAAAAGTACCAAGCCCTTGTCGGAACCCATAATCAATTCCGTTTCGGAATATTCGATAATTGATTTGATGTTCAAGGCTTCCCGATTCATGTAGTTGGTAACTTTGCCCGTGCGATAATTGTAGCGGTACAAGCCTTGCGACGCCGTTCCGATCCACAAATTATTATTGCAATCGCAATAGAGGCTGAAAACCGTCTGGTCGGTAATGCCCAAATCGGAATGTTTATCCACCCGCGTAAAAATTTCCTTTTTCAGGTCGAAACGGATTAATCCCGCGCCCACCGAACCCAGCCAGAATTGACCGGTATAATCTTGCGCAATTGTCCATATAAAATTGGAAGGAATTGCATTGGGCTTCCCGTTGGCGGTATAATGTTTTTTGATGCTCAAATCGGGATTCAAAACATAAATACCCTGTCCGTGGCAGGTAAGCCAGATTTGCCCGTTGGGGTCTTCGTATATGGCGTTTACGCTCACTTCTTCCTCTTTTCCCTTGCGAATACCCAAATCGATCGGGTAAAATTTTTCCGTATCGCGGTCGAAACGGAAAAGACCTTGCTTCGTGCCGACCAGAAAGCGGTTTTGCGAATCTTCCTTTAAACAATGTATAAAATTGTTGCCGATGGAAAATGCCTTATCCGGTTGGCGCTTGAAAATCTTGAACGATTGGC
>JAISWY010000425.1 GCA_031270925.1 Candidatus Symbiothrix sp. | reverse complement strand
CCGCCGCCGATTTCCGGATCGTATCCGGTATAGCCTGTCAGTGTCAGCAAATTACTTCCGGAAACATAGAATCGGCAACGCTCAATGGAATATTCTTGCGTTAATTTTTTCGGCAGCGTGTAACCAAACTGCACATTTTTCAAGCGCAGATAGGCTCCGCTTTCCACGAAACGATCGGAAGCCGCCATATTGTAAGGATTGCCGTTCGGATTGGGAATATTGCCGTCGGGATTAATCAATTTCGTCCAATCCACGCCGTAACCTTCCATGGTTGTGCGCATGAGTGGAGTAAAATCGACCCATACATCGCGCATCGTCGTACTCAAAGTGGCTTCGTTTCCGGTACCCTCCGTGCGACGGCGTAGTGCATTGTAGATTTTATTTCCATACACGCCTTGAAAAAATACCTGCAAATCGAAACCTTTATAATCGGCGCCCAAATTCAAACCGTAAGTAAGCCACGGAAAGGGATTTCCCAAATCGGTTTTGTCGTAATCGTCTATTTTTCCATCAGGAATGCCATTGGGACCGCTCAAATCGGAAAAACGTGCATCTCCGGCGTGAAATCCGGTTGTATTGGCGTTGTAGTAATCCAAATGATCCAAAGCTTCCTGATCGCTTTTGTAAACGCCTTCGTATTTGTAACCCCAAAATGTGAATAATCCCAAGCCTTCGTCGGTACGTTGAAATTCGCTGATAACCGGATTTCCGCCATTCAATTTTACCAATTGATTTTTGACCATCGATATATTTCCAGCCACATCGAAGTTCAATTTATTGATCGATTCGTGATGTTCTACTGTCAATTCAAAACCGGCATTTCTTACCGTTCCCACATTTTTAACCGGATCGAAGCGATTGCCCACATGCGCAGGGCCTTTCACCGAAAGAATCATGTCTTTGGTATCGCGAAGGAAGAAATCGAGCGTTCCGCTCAAAAGACCATTTTTAATGCCGAAATCAATTCCCAAATCGGTTTGTTCGGTAATTTCCCACCGTCCGCCCCGGTTTACTTGGGTTAGAATAGTTGCTCCTCGATTCAACAATTGATCGCCTTCGCCGAAAGGATAACCGAAGAACACGCTTTCGCCTTCGCCCACTTCCAAGCGGAAGCCGTTTTCGGAAATTTTATCATTCCCGATCTGTCCCCAACCGAGACGCACTTTCAGGAAATCCAGATTTTCGATATTTTTCATCCAACTTTCTTCGGATACACGCCACGCCAAGGCTGCTGATGGGAAAAATCCCCATGGGTTTTCCGGAAATTTACTCGAACCGTCGGCGCGGAAATTGAAGGTAAGCATGTAACGCGAATCGAAACTGTAATGCAAACGACCTAAAAACGATTGCATCCGCGCACGGCTTACGTTATCTCCGGCGGCGTTTTTATTGTCATCGGTGGTTTTCGACAAATACCAGTTGGACGGATCGGGAATTAAAATGGACGATCCCGAATTTCCAATGCTGTAATAGTTGTATTCTTCTACGGTTTGGCCGATCATGGCCGTCAAATTGTGCTGTTTCAAATTCAAATTATAAGTCGCCGTATTTTCCAAAGCCAAGCGACATGCGCGTGATAACGAACTTGTCAGGAAGTTTTTATCCCGACCATCGAAATTGGAATAACGATAGGCGTCATCGAAAGATTTGTTTCGGCGATTGTTCAAGTCGATATTCAGCGATGAACGCAAAATCAGATTTTTGATGGGAGTAAGTTCAAGGTATAAATCGCCCACCCATTGTTCCCTTTTGTCTTCGGGATGCGAATGTTCCACCATCGAAAACGGATTTGTAACATTTTCGAAGTTCGACGAAGCGGCTATTTGTCCGCTCAAATCTTTTCCTTTTTTACTGATCGAACCTTCGGGATAATGGCTTGGATCCCAAGGCGCCATGGCTATTGCGGCCGAAATGACCGATGCTCCCGGACTGCTGCTGTTGTTCATGGCATTCCGGCCGGTCGAATTGGCAAACGTTAAATGTTCGCCGACTTTCAACCATTTACGAATTTGATGCGCACTGTTGAGTCGCAAAGTCAATCGTTCGTAATTCGAGCCGATAATTGTTCCATCCTGATTAAAATAGCTGGCTGTAACGGCATAATTATTTTTGTCATCGCCTCCCGTCAACGATAAATAATGACTGTGCATTAAAGCGTTCGAATTAAATACTTCGTCTTGCCAATCGGTTTCTACGGATGCATAATCCATTCCATACGGATTGCTGTCGGTTTTAATCATCGGAAAATATGGCGAATCTTTGACATTCATTTTCATCCATTCGTTAAAACCTTGCTGTTGATAGGTAGCGATGGTCGATGCACGGGGATTCATTCGCAAAAGCGTTTCGGCAAATTCGTGGCTTTTCATCAAATCCAATTTTCGCCAACGGTTTTGAAAACCCACGTAAGAATTGAGCGAGATATTGGTTTTGCCTTGCGATCCGCCGACTGTTGTAATCAAAATTACGCCGTTGGCGCCACGTGAACCGTAAATGGCAGTAGCGGAAGCATCTTTCAATACTTCGGTCGAAGCAATATCGTTGGGACTTAAAAAGCCGATATCGTCGGTAATCACTCCATCTACAACATAAATCGGGCGACTGTCGTTCACGGTTCCAATGCCGCGAATACGCACTTCCGCAGCCGCTCCCGGTTGTCCGCTGTTGGCATTGACCGTAACACCGGCTAAACGGCCTTGCAAAGCCTGATCTAAACTCGATACAGGCGCTTTTTTCAAATCGTCTGCTTTTACCGAGGCTACTGCTCCCGTCAAATCGCTCTTTTTCATGGTGCCGTAACCGATTGCCACCACTTCGTCGAGCATTAAGGCATCCATTTTTAGAGCAACATTTAAAGGAGCATTACCTTTTACAACTACGGTTTGCTTTACATAACCGATATAAGAAAAGGTAAGCGATTTGCCTTGCGGAACCGAAATCGTGAAATTACCGTCCACATCAGTAACCGTACCGATATTGGAGCCTTGCACTACCACGCTCACACCCGGAAGACCCAAGCCGTCTTCGGCATCTGTTACTGTACCGGATATTTTATCCTGCGCAAACAGGATAGATGTCATGAAGACAAGTAATGAAGAAAAGAATAGTTTTTTCATATTTTTGAATTTACTGATGCAAAGTTATGCATTTATCATGGTATAATAATGCAAAAACCGTACACAAAAATTCATTCCATCTATAAAAAAAACTCACATTTTATACTACATGCTGTTTTATAATTATCTGAAAATCAAACTATTAATTTTATTTATGTTGAATAACATATTTCACAACTTAAATATATGGCAAAAAACGGTTGCAAACCGCTGTTTCCCATCGGAAGTCCGCGCTTGAATCAGCCAAATTTTGCCGCCCCTTGGTAAGGCTTGTTCAAAATGTTTGCCGGTTTGCCGATTCACGCTAAACACCCGTCCTTGAATATCGTAAATGGATACGGATTGCAGATTTTCGTTTTCGACAGTTAAAACATTGTTATTCATTGAAATACGAATATCGTTTGCGTTTGGATGAAGGGCTGCTATCGTTGTTCCGCCCAAAAATTCCGTTCCGAAAACTTCGATTTCAAACAAGCTGGCGCCGTATTGGGTGAAGCGCTGCAAAGTGGTAACTCGAACAAATCGTGCCGGAACCGGCTCAAAATCAATGGTTTTCGTGCCGCCTTTGCCTTGTGTTTCGTTGAAAACGAGCGTCCGGTCTTCTTCGTCCATCGATATTTCCACTCATCTTGGCGCCATATTGGTCATATAAAACAGCTTCCAATTGCAGGGCTTTATTCGGTTCTACGGTTGGAGAAGCCGGTTTTTGAATTTCGATCGATGATAAAACGGGCGCATCGGAATAGACAGTGAGTTTATTGGCCGGCACTTTCACGGTTTGAATCAATCCGTCATTTTGATAAAAACGGACTGTTTTTTCCGTCGATTCGGGATTATAAATTACGTAGGTTAATTTATTGGTTATCAGGTGTTTATATGCGGTTGCCGTAGGTATGTCGCCATGAATATCCCAACAAATATCGCCGTAAGTGCGGTGCGAATGGGTTACAAAATACGAAATTCCGCCGGTATCGGGATTTTTGGCCAAAGGCATATTCGCATCCCAAGCTGTATCGAAAACAGTGGCGGCACTGTCGGGGTCAAATATCTGTAAATAAGTCAGTACCACATTTCCCAAGCCCGATTCGTAGCTCAACGATGAAGGTAAAGCTTGTTGGGTTGTCCAACTACCGACTTCTTTTTTCGTCCACATTTGGGAGTAATCCCAACGGGCGAAATCCAAATCTTCATATAGATATTTTAAACAAGGTGAAATCGGCATCCATTGAATTGAATGCATCCAAACGGGGTCGCCTGAAAACCATGTCCACCACCCTATTCCTTGTGAAGTTAAGTTGCTGCTATACGGTTTTTTATATTTGGTGTAGTCGATGTTTTCGCGGTCGCGATCGAACCAATATTCGGCCCTCGCTCGGCGAAGGCTCCAGCCTTCGTCGAGTTAAAAGCAAGCGTCCTCGCTTGCGGCATGTCTGGAGACATGCTTTTAAGCCGACGTAGGCAGAGCCTACGCCGAGCGGGGGGTGC
>JAISWY010000389.1 GCA_031270925.1 Candidatus Symbiothrix sp. | reverse complement strand
CCTACGGAGTATGGGAGAGGTGAGCGCTTCCACTACCCCCAGATAAATCTGGGGGTTATTCACAGGAAACACCTCCGGTGTTTCCACTCGCACGTCTTTCGCTCTCGTTAATAGCGCCTAAAAAAAAGATTAGCCCAAAATCCAAAGAGTTTTGTCTAAAACAAAAAAAACATTACTTTTGCAGAATAAATCACAGCAATGGAAAGCAACTGTTTCGTATCAATCGCCGATTGCAGTAAAGACGATATTCTGCATTTGATTCGCAAAGCGGAAGGTTTTGAAAAAAATCCGAATCAAAAATTATTGGAAGGGAAGGTTTGCGCCACCCTTTTTTTTGAACCTTCCACCCGCACGCGCTTAAGTTTTGAAACGGCCGTGAGCCGTTTGAGCGGACGGGTTATCGGTTTCAGCGACGCCGCCACAACAAGCTCGTCGAAGGGTGAAACGCTGAAAGACACCATCAAAATGGTCGGTAACTATGCCGATGTGATTATCATGCGACACTACCTCGAAGGCGCCGCGCGTTACGCTTCCGAAATCACGAATATCCCGATAGTGAATGCGGGCGACGGCGCCAACCAACATCCTTCCCAGACTTTGTTGGATATGTATTCGATTTACAAAACACAAAAAACGATTGATAACCTGACGATTACGATGGTAGGCGATTTAAAGTACGGACGAACGGTTCACTCTCTGCTGACCGGCATGTCGCATTTCAATCCGACCTACTGCTTCGTCGCTCCCGAAGAATTGCGCTTGCCCGATCTCTACAAACGCTTTTTGGATAAAAAAGGTATTCAATATCAGGAACATACCGATTTCTCGCCCGAAGTCATCAATCAATCGGATATTCTGTATATGACCCGTGTGCAACGCGAACGCTTTACCGATTTGATCGAATACGAAAAAGTGAAAAACGTGTATGTCTTAACCAATTCGATGCTGAATGGAAGCAAAGACAATCTCCGCATCCTTCATCCGCTGCCTCGCGTGAACGAAATTGCGCAGGACGTGGATGATAACCCGAAAGCATATTATTTTGAACAGGCGAAAAATGGTGTGTTCGCCCGTCAAGCCATTATCACTACGGTATTAAATCTGTAAAATCATGGAACGACATAAAGAATTGAAAGTAGCGGCATTAGCCAACGGAACAGTCATCGACCACATTCCATCGGAACAAGTTTTTCAAGTGGTTTCGCTTTTGGAAATCGCAAAGCTACATACGCCGGTTACTATCGGTAACAGTTTAGACAGCAAGAAGATGGGCAAAAAAGGCATCATCAAAATCGCCGACAAGTTTTTTGAAGAAGCCGAAATCAACCGTATTTCGTTGATTGCACCTTCGGTCAAGTTGAATATTATCCGCGATTACGAAGTGGTGGAAAAGAAACTGGTTTCACTTCCCGATGAAGTCGTCGGATTAGTGAAATGCAATAATCCGAAGTGCATCAGTAACAACGAACCGATGCACACTCGTTTCAATGTAATTGATAAAAAGAATGTTACATTGAAATGCCATTATTGCGAAAGCAAAATTAAAAAGGAAGAGATAGTGTTAGTATAAATTATTACTGTTTAATCAATTTTGTCGTCATTGTTTTATTTCCAAACTTTGCTTGCAGCAGATAAAAACCTTGGGGCAAATGTGCAACCGAAATCCTCTTTTCATTTTGTCTTTCACAAACCATTCGGCCGTTGAGGTCGAAAATGTGTATCGAAAATTCCTTATCATTTACATCAATATACACAATTTCCGATGTGGGATTGGGATAAATTTGTAAAATCGATGAAACTTCCGAGGTATGAACGGCATTATCTCCCGGATTTTCTTCTTCCGCAAAACCGTATTGCTTCAATAGAACCGCGGCCTCATCGTTTCCGATCAATGCTTCGTCGAATGTAAGTGAAACCAGTTTGCTTTCGCCCGGCATCAAAGTAAAGTAATTATCGGACAGGAAAACCGGCAAAATACGTTTTCCGGTGCGAGCATTCACCACCCGCAAACGAATGCCGAATGCAACGGTCGAAAACGGGTTCGTTACCGTATAATGGATGATATATTGTCCGTTTTCGCGATTGCTTAGGGTCGATGTAGTCAAATTGACTTCCGGCAGTGAATTAAGAAGTGTGTAATCGTCGGCATCCGTCGTGTTGCGCCAATAGAAATTGTCTGAAAGCAATTGGTCGGTATGGTCGCGCAATTCCAAACGGATAAAATTCAAATCGGACAAAAGCTCTTCATTGTTCGTTTCGGGAGCGGCAAAAACCTGAAATTCCCAAAGCGAATACCCCCAGGAAGTAGCCCGTTTCACGCCTTGCAGTTTGATGTAACGCGCCGTAACAGGGTCGAACGACAGCGATTCCTGTTTGCCTTTGCCGTCGTTTTGAGTATAAACATCTCTCCATTCGTCGGCATTGTCGGAAACTTGGATGATGTATTGTTTGCCATAAGCGCCTTCCCACGAAAGGTTTACGCGGGCGATTTCCTTCGGTTCGCCCAAGTCGATATACATCCACGCATTGTCGTCGTAATTGCTGGCCCAGCGGGTCGTTGTATTGCCATCGACGGCTTTGGACGAATCGCGGGAATCATCGTCATTTCCCGATGAATAAGCCGTCTTGTTCAAGGCCAGATTGTCGTTGTTGCCGGATAACCTAAAACATTCATATACCTGTTTGGAAAGCACATTGACGTCGGCTTCCCTGCACAAGGGCGAATAAACGCTTCCATCCAAATGATAGACCGTGGCTTTGGCTTTCAAATTCGAATAATCCTGCAAGGTATTGTTGATTATTTTAACCGAATTATTGGCGCAATTCCATTGAATATGAATCGGTTCGCAGGCTTTCTTCTCACCCCAGTAAACGCCGGTGGCATCATTGTAATAATCGTAGGTCTGCCAGACGAAAGCCGGATAAGCGGGATTGCTCATCCAAAGGAGAATACCGGTGGCGTCGTCCCAAAGATGGTCGTTCCAGCCTTCATAAACGGCTTTTCCGATTTCCAAATTCAGATATTGCGCTTTTTCGCAGAAAGCTTCGATGCTCGACGAAGCGCCGTAGTTTTTCGTCACGGTATTAAAATACCTGTTCACATCGGCGTTGGATGATGATTGACCGAAGAAATGCTTGTCCCACATCGCATTTTGGGTGTAATCTGCAGGCCACCAATCGGCTTCCGGCATAAATTCGCGGAAACTTTCAAAAGTAGTAAAAGTACCCATACCCAATTCGGAGCGCAAACCCCATTTTTTGTTTCCATCGCCGAAATCGCCGCCCCAACTCGGAATGCCGTCGCCAAAATAATCGCGGGCAGGGAAATTTGTCCAAAAACCGCTACCGGTCAGTCCGCCGCCTTGCCGCGAATTAGATTGGTAGCGGCGGTCGTTAGCATCGTGTTCTGCAACAATATTTTTCAAATCGTTGTCTA
>JAISWY010000156.1 GCA_031270925.1 Candidatus Symbiothrix sp. | reverse complement strand
CGAAAAGGTGCGCTATCCCAACAAACGGGCAACTCCTACGGAGTATGGGAGAGGTGAGCGCTTCCACTACCCCCAGATAAATCTGGGGGTTATTCACAGGAAACACCTCCGGTGTTTCCTCTCGCACGTCTTTCGCTCTCGTTAATAGCACCTCAAAAAAAGAATTAACCGACTTTATTCAATTTTGAAAGGAATAAATTGTTAATTTTGCCTTGGATTACCGTTTTTTTTTGCCTTGTAACCTTATTTGTAACCCAAATTGTAATCCTTCTTTACATAAATTTGCGAACGTTTTCTAATCTTTTTATAATTCATGAAGAACGTTCTACGATTTATTCTTTCTTGGCTTGCATTGATAATCTTTGCATCAACCGTTTTCGCGCAAGTTGCTATTGATTTACGTGCACCCGCAGTTCCTCTGATACTTTCCGATCCCTATTTTTCAATATGGAGTCCATATAATCAATTGACCGATGGTTCTACACAACATTGGACGGGCGCTGCTCATCCGCTCGTAGGCGCGTTGCGCGTTGACGGAAAGACCTACCGGTTTATGGGCGCAGAAAAACTGCGCTTGGAAACATTGACCAAGCCCATGAAAAATTGGGAAGGCAGTTATACTTTTGAAAAACCGCAGGGCAACTGGACAGCCATCCATTATAATGATACGAATTGGAAGCGCGGCAAAGCCCCGTTCGGAACACGCGACCTCCGAGGTGTCCGCACGCATTGGAAAACCGAAGATATTTGGCTGCGCCGCGTGTTTGAAATAGACGAAGTGAATAATTCGGAACTCGCTTTACAATATTCGCACGACGATGTTTTCGAAATTTACCTCAACGGTGAAAAACTGCTGCAAACCGACTATTCATGGAACAGCGATGTTACGCTGGTATTGAGCGAAAAGCAGCAAAAGAAATTAATAAAAGGTAAAAACGTCTTGGCAGCCCATTGCCACAATACCACCGGCGGCGGATATGTCGATTTCTCACTGTCGAAAAATTTGGATTACCAGGGCTTTCTAAACATTGCCGTGCAAAACTCGGTGGATGTGTTGCCCACCAATACTTATTATTCCTTTACTTGCGGCCCGGTAGCGCTTGATTTGATTTTTACCGCACCGCTCCTGCCTACCGATTTGGATTTGATTTCTACACCTGTTAATTATATATCCTATTGCGTTACTTCGCTCGACACCAAAGAACACGATGTACAAATTTATATCGAAACCACTCCCGAATTAGCAGTGAACGATACTTATCAGGACGTATCGGTAGAATTGGTAAATACGTCTGCTTTCAATTATCTTAAAACGGGAACAATCGACCAAGCCATTACCAAACGCGAAGGCGACGGCACCCGTATCGACTGGGGTTATGCTTACTTGGCAGCCGACAAATCGGCAAACAAACAATTGGCGGTCGGCAATTATTATGATATGAAAGAAAATTTTGCAAAAAACGGCAGGCTTGTTCGCTCGGAAACAGTTTATACCGATAATTTAATAAGCATGAAAGTTTCCAATCCCGAAGGCAACTATCCTGCTTTGGCATACATTGATAATTTAGGAAAAGTAAGCAAAGAAAATCCAAAAACAGGCTTCACTATGCTCGGTTACGACGATATTTATTCCATCGAATATTTCTACAAACGCTTGCCGGCCTATTGGAAACACAACGGAAAAGTGGATATTTTCCAAGCTTTCGAACGTGCCGCCGCCGATTACGCAAAAAACATGAAAGCGGCTCGCCAATTCGACAACAATCTTTATGCAGACGCCTTGAAAGCCGGCGGAAAAGAATACGCCGAACTTTGCGCACTCACTTACCGTCAAGCGATAGCCGCACATAAACTCTTGCAAGACGAAAACGGCGAGTTGCTTTTCCTTTCCAAAGAAAACCACAGCGGCGGATTCATCAATACCGTGGATATTACCTATCCTTCCGCTCCGCTCTTCCTTATATATAATCCCAATTTGCTGAAAGGAATGATGAACAGCATTTTTAAATACAGTGAAAGCGGCCGTTGGAACAAACCTTACCCCGCGCACGATTTGGGGCATTATCCCAATGCCAACGGGCAAAATTACGGCGAAGATATGCCGGTGGAAGAAGCCGGAAACATGATTTTACTGGCCACTGCTATTTCGGTTATCGAAGGCAATGCAGATTATGCCCAAAAGCATTGGCAAACACTTACCACTTGGGCGAATTTCCTAAAAGAAAAAGGATTCGACCCCGAAAACCAACTTTGTACCGACGACTTTGCCGGCCATTTAGCGCACAACGCCAACCTCTCAATCAAAGCGATTCTCGCCATAGCAGGTTACGGACGCATGGCGCAAATGCTCGGAAAAACCGACGTCGCAACCGAATTTTTGAATGAAGCCAAGACAATGGCTTCGGCATGGCAGTTATTGGCCAAAGACGGCAACCACTACAAGTTGGCTTTCGACCGCGCGGGTTCGTGGAGTCAGAAATACAATATTATATGGGACAAGCTACTCAATTTGCAAATTTTCCCGCAAGAAATCGCAGATTTGGAAATTCCGTATTACCTGAAACGGCAAGCAGAACACAAATACGGTTTGCCGCTCGACTCGCGCAAAAATTACACTAAAGCGGATTGGATACTTTGGACGGCTTGTTTGACTGCGAACGACGCCGATTTCCAAAAAATCGTGGCGCCCCTCTATCGCTATGCCAACGAAACGCAAAGCCGCGTACCCATCAGCGATTTTTACAATGCCGACACCGGCAAAATGGAAAACTTCAAAGCCCGCTCGGTAGTTGGCGGATTTTATATGAAGATGTTGTTTGAAAAAGTGAAATACGGTAATTATCAATAATTTTTTAAAATATTAATATTATAAACTCATTAAAAAAGATGAAAAGACATTACAAATCAAGGCTTTGGAAGATGTCGATGGCGGCAGTTTTCGTTTGTTCGGTTTTCTTTGCTTGCAACGAAGATCCGATAGTGAAACTGGCGCCCTTCGATTCTTCCCAGCCAACAACAATTGCAGAACTTTCCGATAGTGGGCGCGTGGCGTCTATGTTACTAATCTATGGGAAAAATTTTGGAGACAACAAAGACGAAATTTCGGTTTTTGTTGATGGGAAAAAAGCGGCTGTAATAGGCATGAATCCTATTACCGACAAAGGCGCCGAAATAACAACAGGGATTTATGCCATAATTCCTTCGTTGAAGAAGCCCGGCGAATATCGAGAAGAAGGCGAAATTATTAACGCTGAAGTCAAATTAATTGTGAAAGGCAACGAAATCGTATCCGACCAAAGCTTGGCTTACAAGTTCTCGATGAACGTTTCCACTTTCCTCGGTTTTACCAATCAAGACGGACAATCCGCCATTGTTGACGGCAAGTTTGAAGACGTACAATTTCAAACACCAACCTGGCTCACTTTCGACAAGCAAACACAGCAGGGGACCTCACGAAACTTCTTTGTAATTGAGGAATCCACCGAGCCGAATTGGAACAACGGCTCCATTCGTTTTGTCGATATGGAAAGAGAACAAGTATCCATGGTATTTAAAGCCGGAAACAACCTGAATCGCCCACGAACCATCGCATTCACGCTGGATTACGACACTATGATTATTGCCAACGACGCCGGTAACTGGAGCGATATAGGAACTGTTATTATCCCGCGCGACACGATAACAGGTCGTTTCGACAGGCCGGGCGTTACCTATCCATGGACTATCGCTATGCGCCACAAGCAGTGCAACGGCGGCGCAATCCACCCCGCAACGGGCGACTATTGGTTCAATTCCTACGAAAAAGGACAAGTATATAAGGTTTACAATAGAAACTCGATTCCTTGGCGCTACGGAGGAAAGTCGGCGACCCAACTGAACGACGACGGAAAAGAAGGAACGCACGCCGTCATCGACAAAGTGCAGGATACGGGTTGGGAATTTAGTATCCAAATTGCGCCGAGTGGCAATTTTGCCTACTACGTTGTGCGTAACCAGCACTATATCGGCAAATTATTGTATGATTGGGAAAAGCAGATCTTTGAAAATATGGGGGCTTTTGTTGGTGACAAGCAGCGGGCCGGCTATAAGAACGGGATGAATACGGAGGCTATGTTTAACAACCCGCAGCAGGGTGCATTTGACAAGGATGACAATTTTTACGTGTGCGACGGCAATAACAATTGTATCCGTATGGTTACGCCGATGGGACAGGTTTCGGTTTTTGCAGGCCGTCCCGAAAGCACGGCGGGCTATTCCGACGGCGCTTTGCGCGACGCGCAGTTCGCTATGCCACTGGGCATCATCTACGACGAAGTAAATCAGTGCTTTTATGTTGGCGACCGCGACAACCATCGTGTCCGCGCCATTAGAATAGAATAAATTACGAATATAAATATAAAAGAATATGAAATACCTACGAATTTTGACAAGTGCATTACTATTGGCACTTTATGCAACTTCGACTGTTTTTGCACAGGATAATACAATTACCGTTTCGGGAATTGTTACTGACGAAAACGACGAAACGATGGTAGGGGTAAGCGTTTTCGTGAAAAACGAACCCGGATTGGGCGTAACTACCAATATTGATGGAGAATTTAGCATTAAAGTAAAAAAGAACGTTACGCTTGTGTTTGCGTTTCTCGGCTACAAAAAGCAGGAAATAGATGTGGACGGCCGGACAAAAATCAACGTAAAAATGACCGTCAGTGAAGAAAGCGTATTAGATGAAGTGGTAATTACCGGTACGGGAGCGCAGAAAAAAGTATCCATTTCGGGCGCTATTACCACCGTAAACATAAAGGATTTGAAAGTGCCGACCTCCAACATTACCAACGCCCTGGCGGGTAACGTTGCCGGTATCATCTCCATGCAACTTTCGGGCGAACCCGGCTCCAACCAGTCGGAATTTTGGATTCGCGGCATATCTACTTTTGGTGCAGGATCGAGCGCTTTGGTGCTGGTCGATGGCTTCGAGCGTCCGTTCAACGAAATCAACATCGAGGATATTGAATCGTTCTCGGTGCTGAAAGACGCTTCCGCTACCGCTGTTTACGGAGCGCGCGGTGCAAACGGCGTGATTATCATCACTTCCAAGCGCGGTGAAGCCGGAAAAGTAAATGTTAGCGGCAAAGTGGAATACAGTTATAATACCCGCACCCGCACTCCCGAATTTGTTGACGGCTATACTTACGCCCAACTGCTGAACGAAGCACGTTCTACGCGCAACCTTGAGCCTATTTATAACTCCAGCGAATTAGATGTTATCAAGTATAATTTAGACCCCGATCTTTATCCGAATGTCGATTGGATGGATACTTTGCTGAAAGACGGGGCAAGCTCCTATCGCGCTTCAGTCAATTTAAGCGGCGGGGGAGCAACTGCCCGTTATTATATATCGGGTAGTTATTTGAACGAAGAAGGGATGTACAAAACCGATCAGGCGCTGAAAAATTACAACACCAACAGCAACCTGACACGTACCAACTATCGTATGAATGTCGATATCGACATCACAAAAACTACCGTGCTGCGTCCCAGCATTTCAGGATTCCTCGAAAGGCAAAACCGTGCAGGTTTGCCCCAAACGTATTTTTATGAACAAATCGACGTGAATACCTATCTTTATGGGAGTAATGTCAATACAGCTGGTATTGATATTTGGAAATCTATTGTAGGTTATTCGCCGGTAGCTACGCCGCTACAGTATTCCAATGGATTGATACCCGCTTATGGTAAAGGCGATTATACCAACCCATGGGTAGTGGCGACACAAAGCGGTTATAACGAAATGTGGCGCAGCAAAATGGAATCCAACATAACTTTGGAGCAGAATTTAGATTTTATTACCAAAGGTTTGCGCTTTGTGGGACGCTTCGCTTTCGACTCCGACAGTAAAAACAACAAGCGTCATATACAGTACCCGGAGCAGCACAATACGCAACGGCGTCGCGACGCCAACGGGAATCTTGTTTTCTATCGCGTTTCGGAATCAAAAATCATGGCGCTTGAGTCCGGTTCGTGGGGCGAGCGAATTTACAACTTCGAAGCTGATTTGTCCTACAACCGTCAGTTTGCCAACGCCCACAATGTAAGTTTGTTTTCCAAGTACGCCCAGCGCGAGCAGGACGAAACCTCAAACGTAGGTACTGATATCAAACGCGGTATCCCGCGGCGCGACCAAAGTGTGTCGATGCGTGTTTCCTACGATTTCAAGAGCCGTTATTTCATTGAGTTTAACGGCGGTTATACCGGTTCCGAAGTTTTCAAAACCGGCCATCAATTCGGTTTCTTCCCCGCTGTTTCGAGTGCATGGAATATCTCGGAAGAGCCTTTCATTCAAAATTTGACGTCGTTTTTCGACATGTTAAAAGTCCGCTATTCTTACGGACAGGTAGGAAACAATAAAATATCAAGAAACGGTTCCGACTACCGTTTCCCATACATAGGAAGCATCTCTACCGGAAACGGCTACGACTATGGCGAGTTGGGCTATCCCAATTACAGCGGTTTCGGGGATAAACTTCCTCTACTAAGCGGCTTTTCCAGCCCCATAGCGGGCTTGACCATGGGTGAACTTGCGGCCGACTACCTGACATGGGAAAAGGCGATAAAACACAATTTGGGTTTGGATTTCAACGTATGGAACAATCGCATTTCGGGTCAGATAGACGTCTTTAATGATACGCGTAGCGATATTTATATGGAGCGCGGCTATTTGCCCTACTCCTCAGGTATTTGGACGAAACCATGGGCGAATATCGGCAAAATGCAGAACAGGGGTTTCGACGGTCAGTTCAATTACAACCAAAAATTCGGCGCAATGGAAACAACCTTGCGTGGCAACGTTACCTATTCCCATAACAAAGTGCTTGAATATGATGAGGAAGCCGGCGTATTGCCCTACAAAATGACGCAGGGTTACCGGTGGCAGCAGGCAAAAGGTTTGATTGCGCTTGGCTTGTTTGAAGATTACGACGACATCCGAAACAGTCCGAAACAGACATTCGGCGCTTATATGCCCGGCGACATCAAGTACAAAGACGTCAATGGCGACGGCACGATTAACAACAACGACGTGGTGGCTATCGGCGCAACCAAAGTGCCGAGCCTGATTTACGGTGTGGGCGTTTCGGCAATGTGGAAAGGCTTCGATTTCAATGTGCATTTTCAGGGCGCAGGCAAGTCGTCGTATTTCATCAACGGCCCGGGCGTGTATCCGTTTTCCCAAATTGAAGAGGGAAATATACTGCCATGGGGTAACATCCTGAGCGATGTGGTAGGCAATTATTGGAGCGACGACCCAAACAATCCCAACTATCACAACGCTAACGCCAAATATCCGCGCTTGAGTTACGGGGGCAACAGCAATAACTATCGCGAATCGACTTATTGGCTACGCGACGGCGCCTACCTGCGCTTCAAAACGCTGGAAATCGGTTATACCATCCCTAAAAAGATTGTCAATAAATGGTATATCAACAATATGCGCTTGCATTTTGTCGGCACGAACCTTTTTGTATGGGATACTTTGAAAATTTGGGACCCCGAACTGGCAAGCGGCGATGGTATGAAATATCCCATCAGCAGAAGTTTTACGGTAGGGCTAACGATTGGCTTGTAATTAAAATTTTTTAAAAAATAAAGATATGAAAATTATAATAAAAAAACTAAAAAACAGTCTAATCGGTTTAATCGCGCTCATGGTGGTTTTATTCGCACTCAACGCTTGTACCGATTATCTGAACGTAGAACACCTGCTCAACGATCAACTCGACGAAGAGGAAGTGTTTGAAAACATGGACTACTCGAAACTGTGGTTGGCAAACATTTACAGCCACTTGCGCCACGACGACAATTGGGACGTCTCCACTAAGGAACAGAACAGAAACCAATTCAACTTTATCTCGGACGACATGTACTATACCGACCGCGAAAAAGCAGGCGACTATTTTGTAGATCCGGATGATGGAAAGCGATACATGGCTTCTTATCGCGTTTATCGCGGCGGGCAATACAGCGAAGCGTTTTTGCAAGATCAATGGCTTATTTGCTACAAAGGCATACGTGATGCATCCACTTATATTAAAAACATCGACCGTCTGCTAAACGGCGATAATATCCGTGAAGGGATGGACGCCGACCAACTCGCCAAGCATATCCGCGAAACCAAGGCGGAAGCTCGATTCCTTCGCGCCTACTATTATTGGCAACTGCTCCGCAAATACGGTCCGTTACCCCTTTTGCCCGACGAAGGCATTGATTTTACGGCAGATTACGAAGAGCTTGCCATTCCGCGCAGCCCCTACCACGTTTGCGCCGAATATATCGCTTCCGAATTGGCGAAAGCCGCCCTGGACTTGCCCTCGCATAGTGAGCGCGGCAGTAGCGAAATTTTTAAACCGTCCCGCGGCGCAGCGCTCGCAGCCCGCGCCAAAGTATATCTTTTTGCCGCCAGCCCGCAATACAACGGCAATTCGAGCGAATGGGCGCAACAATTGCGCAATAACGACGGTACGCCGCTTATCACTCCCAAAGAACAGTACAACGAAGAACTTTGGGCAAAAGCGGCAGCGGCAGCCAGGGAAGTGATGGACTTGGGCGACGGATACCGACTCTACACCGTACCGAAGGCGGATGCAGGCGCCTTCAATATGAAAAAAGGCGATAACGGAGCGGCTGGTTCGGCGCTCGAATTTGACTTCGACCGTTATCCGAAAACCATAGAACCGGGCAGGAAAATTGTACAGAGCGGCGCTACATGGAAAATTGAAGAACAATTTATTGATGGATATTCCGACAAGTCTTTCCCCGAAGGATGGGCAAATATTGATCCCGTCGAATCGTATCGGCAATTATTCGACGGCTCGCTTATAGCAAACAGTAACCCCGAACTGATATTCTCTCGCGGATACGGCAACCAAATGGACAAGCTATCGGAACACCAAATACCTGTTTCGCTCAGTGGATGGAACTGCCACGGATTAACGATGAAAATGTACGACGCTTATTACATGGCCGACGGCTCTGATTTCTATCGCTACAAGAGTACCGTCGATGACCAGGGACGCAAATATTTTTACAGCGACCCCAAGGCTGTAGTACCGGATTACGCCAAGGAGTTTACAGAAGAGATGAATGTCCGCCGCTGGCAAGAATATCCGAAATGGACGCCCTTGCCGCCGGGCGTATCGCTGCAAAATGCCAACCGCGAGCCGCGTTTCTACGCTTCCGTAGCCTACAACGGCAGTATTTGGGAAAATGAAGAATCGGATATAGTCAACAATAACCGCTACGTGCAAGTATTTACCTATCGCAACCACAAAGACGGCAAAAACGCCGAAGGCTGGTATTATTGGACGGGTATCGGAATACGCAAATATTACAACCCGAAAGACCGGGCGCTCAACTCTTACGTAAGAAAAGCCGAGCCTGCCATACGCTACGCAGAAGTGTTGCTTACTTACGCCGAGGCGCTAAACGAACTTACGCAAGCTTACGATATTCCTTCTTATCATCCCGATAAACCTGCAGTGCATGTAGAACGCACTCCCGAAGAAATCAGCCGTGGCTTGCGCCCTGTGCGTGTTCGCGCCGGATTGACCGACTTTACCACCCATGGCGGCCCTGCTAACACAGGCTTTTACAACGACAGGGAAGAAATGCGTATGCGCATCAAACGCGAATGGCAAATAGAATTTATGGGCGAAGCGCATCGTTATTACGACCTTCGACGCTGGGGCGACGCCGAACGGGAAGAATCCATGCCGGTTTACGGATTCAGTATGGATATGACAGGCCCCGAAAAATGGAATTCTACCACCTATGGACAACGGGATTTGTGGGTTATTCCCCGCGAAGTTTCGATAATACCGGCCATCTTTGCCCCCAAAATGTATCTTTGGCCCATTGCAAAAATCGAATTGCAGAGAAACCGCAATATGGTGCAAAATCCCGGTTGGCAAACGTTTAGCGAATAATCTCCCTGAAATTAATAATAATAAAAAAAATGAAAAAGACATTAATTTATACGATAGCTACATTACTCGGCATAGCATTTTATGCCTGTAGCGAAGATGAATGGAAAGGGGAACAATACGAGAAATATGTATCGTTTGTTCGTTCAGGTTACACGGAAACCTATCTGAATACCAATACTCCGGACGGTACGGTGCATTACAAAATACCGGTGGAAGTGAGCGGCTCAACCGTAAATGACCGCAACCTAACGGTAACAGTGGCGCTCGACCCCGACACGCTGGCCAGATACAACAAGGAATCGTTTTTAAACCGTACCGACTTGTTCTACCGGCAACTCCCCGACGAATATTACGAATTTCCGAAAGGTCTCAGCGTTACGATTCCGGCGGGAAAGGACGTGGGTTATTTGGATATTGATTTCACCGTCAAGGGATTGGATTTGGTCGAAAAATACATTCTGCCCTTGCAGATTGCCGCGACTTCCGACTACATTCCTTCGCCTAAAAAGTACTATAAAAAAACGCTGATGCGTATCATCCCGTTCAACTATTTTTCGGGAAGCTACTCGGCCGTGGCAGCTGAAATCAAGGCAGACTCTACATTTAACGCCGACGGAACAGGCATGAAAGAAGTAGCGCCGCCCACGACCAAAATGGAAACCCGCGAAATGCGCTTTGTGAACGACAGCACGGTGTTTTTTTACGCCGGACTGTGCGAAGAAAACGCCCGCGACCGCTCTACCTACAAGGTGCAGGTAAAATTCAATGCCGACAACTCGCTGACTTTTACCGCCGACAGCACGCAAATAAAGTTTAGCGCCTCCCCCAACTGCAAATGGACGGTTTCGGAAGAGAAAGATGTTCAGCAACCCTACTTGATAATACGCACCCTCATCATGGATTTGGAATACAGTTACCGTGAAGTATCGAACGAAAGTTATCAAGTAAAATACAATCTGAAAGGATTCTACACGCTCGAACGCCGTAGAAATGAACAAATCCCGGAAGAAGATCAGCAGGATATATTTGAGTGATAATTATACGAAGATTAAAGTGTAAAAAAATTCATTCTTTACACTTTAATCTTCAATCATTAATCTTTATTAATTTTAGTTTTTATGAAAAAGACAAAAACTCTTTTTTTAGTTTGTTGTATTTCCCTTTTCGGAATCGGGGGATACGCACAGCCAACATTGTATTCGGGCGCATCGCTCCCGACGGAACAAAGTTGGAATGAATGGAAACTGGATGCAACGGTAAACACCGCAGCAGCGCCCGTTACGGTAGAAATAACGAACGGCAAGTTGAAATTCACCTCCGAAAATGCACCCAACCAGTTTTCGCAAATCGGTTGGTACCGCAACGATCTCAGCTTGGATTTGAGCAAAGGTTACACCATTGAAATCAAAGCGAAGGTAATTAGCGCCTCCAAAAACGGCGCGTTCAACATCCAAGGATTCGACAACGAAGGCAAAGGCTTCCGTTTGAGCATCAAGGAAACGGCATTTGCCAACCAGAGCAATCCGCTGCAAGCGACTACCGTGGTAGGAACAGAAAGTGTAACGAACACCGATGCTTTCCACAAATTCCGTATTGCAGTGGCGCCCAATGGCACGGCAACTCTCTATCGCGACGCCGAAACGATTGGAACTTTTCCGCTCTCGGCTTTCCAATTCGATAACATTATCGAAAACGGCGGATTTGAAGATGTAAATGCGGAAGATTTAACCGATGCATCGTATTTTCCCGATTTCGTAACACAAAACGGCTTGTTGTATTTGAGCAACACCGCGGTTGATAATCGCACCGGCGAACATTCTCTTATTCTGGACAATAATGGCCACGGCGAACACAACCATTCGGCAGAAATGGATCGCACTTACACCCGCGACCTTGCCATCAAACCCAACACCGAGTACGAAATTTCGATCCACCGTCGTCGTACTGCTGTTGAGCCGTATGGATGGCGCGATATAGGTCTGTTTTACAACGGACAAATAGGAATGTTGGGTTTGGCAGGCGTGGATGAAGACAGACGTAATGAGGGCGACAAACCAATGTATGCAGCCTTAAACGACCGTGCATGGCAAGTGCATAATCAAACATTCACTACTTTGGAAGACAAACAAAGCCTTCGTTTTGAATTTCCAACGTTTAATCGCGATAACGGCAAAGTCTTTCAAACAGCGGCATTGGACTATTTTATTTTCCGCGAAAAATCGCCGTTTGTTATCGGACAACCGGCAGACCGTGTTGCTCACGGCATTGATGTTCCGGCTTTTCCTGCCGAATATGTGAATTTGATTCAAAACGGCGATTTTGAAGATGTAACGCTCAACAACGACGGAACGCCTTACGAATGGGCTTTGGCAAGCATCCCCGACCCGGCCGATCCGACTAATACCAATAAACCTTGCGCTGATAATCCTATCTGGGGCAACAACGTTCGTATTCAGGATGTTAACAAAGCAGACGATTTCAATCCCGGCGACGAATTTTATGCACACAGCGGAACAAAAGCCCTGCGTTTTACTTCGCTCGACAACAACGCAAAGAACATCGACTTCCGTGTAGAACTCGAACCCAACAAAACCTATCGTTTCAACTTTTGGCATCGTAGCCCGCAATGGCCCGATAAGTTCTGGCTTCGTGTCCGTATTGGCGAACCGATGTATAACAAAGCAGACATTTTAGCCGGTAACGACAACGATATTTGGAGACACCTTATGGGCAACCGTTCCAACAAATGGACAAATGTGGACTTGGTTTTCACAACTACCGAAGAAAATCACACCTTGCACCTTTACACAACTTCGGAAACACACGGAGGCTGGTATAATCAATATTTCGATGATTTCGTTTTGTACGAAGTAACCGAAGATCAACCGGCAAACCCGTTGGATACAGCCCTTGCCGGCAAAACCAACCTGATTGAAAACGGCGATTTTGAAGATGCAACCAAAAACAACGACGGTACGGACTTCACTTGGCGTTTGGCAAGCGAACACGCCGTTTGGGACGATATTGCCCCGATTTCGTGGAACCCGGTGTGGAACGGCTATGTTCGTTTGCAGGACAAAGAAAAACGGAATAACGGCGACGAAATTTGGGGCGACCGCGACGACTCCGGTATCGATTTCGCACACAGCGGCACAAAATCCCTCCGTATCCAATATTGGAACGAATGGGACCCCGCACGTAACTTTGAATACCGCGACGTTTATGGATTGGATAACTATCCGGGCGATACCCTTGCCAATATGTTCCAACGTAATTTCAACTTTACGAAAGAACTCGAACCGAACAAAACTTATACCTTTGTATTCTGGTTCAAAGCCTCATGCTGGGACGATAAAGGAACGCTTGCTCTCTTGAACGGCGATATTCGCGTTTGGGATCAGTCCATTGGTAACAAATGGATGAACTGGACGCGCCATCAAATTACGTTCAGCACCACCGAAGCCAACCATACCCTGCATTTTGTATCGGAATTTGGCGGTTGGATGAGCGGTTATTTGGACGACCTCTTCCTCTATGAAGAAGACGAATATGTTCCTTATGAAGCTAGCGGCGATTCGTATCTCTTCTTCGGAAAATCGCAAAACACGGCCGGCGCCGAAGTGGAAGTCGAATACGTGAAGGCTTATAGTAGCGGCGCTTACGCTCCGGGCGAAGAAACGTTTAGCATTACTTACAATGCCGACGGCGGAACAGGCGCTACGAATAGCACTTATGAAGCAGAAGGTGCAGCCATAACATTACCGACGCTCACCAAAGAAGGTTATACTTTCCAAGGATGGTACGACAACGGTGAATTTACGGGAGAAGCCGTAACCGAAATTCCGGAAGGAAGTCTCGGCGACAAAGCATTCTGGGCTAAATGGCAAATAATCACTTACACGATTACTTACCATTTGAACCAAGGAACAGGTGCGGAAAACGCTACCTACACCATCGAAAGCGAAACAATCACATTACCTGTACCTGTGCGGGAAGGTTATAACTTCTTAGGATGGTATATCAACGACAGATTTGCCGGCGCCCCCATCACCCAGATTGAACAAGGAAGTACAGGCGATAAAAATTATTATGCAAAATGGGAACTTCAAGTTGGTATCAACAACGTAAATGTTGAGAAACTGCGCGTATATCCGAACCCCGTTACCGATGGTCAATTAACCCTCGATAATTTATCGAAGGGTGGAAAAATCGAAGTCCGCAACGTAGTAGGTACGCTCGCTAATGTTTATGACATTACGGGAAAAACAATGACGATCGATCTTTCGACATTGCCCGCCGGAACGTATATCGTGAAAACCAACGGTCAAATCGCAAAAATACTAAAAAAATAGAGGTTAGATATTAGAGTTTAGAGTTTAGATATTAGATATTAGATATTAGAGTTTAGAGTTTAGATGTTAGAGGTTAGATGGTTAGATATTAAGTATGCATCAGAAATGAATTATATTTTCAACACAGTTAAATTGTTAATAATATCAACTATTAAGTAATTATTACTTAAATCTAACATCTATCATCTAAACTCTAACATCTAAACTCTAAACTCTAACATCTAAACTCTAACATCTAAACTCTAAACTCTAATATCTAAACTCTAAACTCTAATATCTAAACTCTAATTTTTAATATCTAAACTCTAATTTTTAATTTTTTATCAAATGAAAACTATCAAAGTTATTTTTTTGATGCTGTGTTTGTCCATGTTCTTAGGACAGACGCAGGCACAACAGTTGCAAACTGTGTATGATGGAACGGGAGGACTACCGACCACACAAGGTTGGAATGAACTGCGTTTCGACAACAGTATGGTTGACGACGCAGCTACACAGGCCCTGCTCGTTGCACCAAACGAACTCACCGCGGTTGCCAATACAGCTCTGCAAATGAGAGCGCCGCGACAAAACGACGCAAGCGGTTTCCCACTTTACTCGCAGTTGGGTTACGCTTTATCGCGCACAGGCTTTTCGCCTTCTATCGGCTACACGGTGCAGTTCCGTGCAAAAGTGGTTAATGCCGAAGACGGCGCATTTTCACTGTCGGCTACAGGCGGTGGTGAAGGTTTCCGTCTGGTGCTTTCAAACAATCGCCTTTCCGAACAGGCCGACGTGTTTGGCGCAGCTCGCCAATTAAGCACAGCCGACAATACCGACGGCTTTCACACCTACCATGTGGCAGTGAATGTGGACGGGAAAGTGCATGTATGGCGCGACAACGTAAAACTTGGCGAATTGCCGCTACAAACGTTCAAACTCAATAACATCTTTCCCGATGGCGGTATGGAAAACGGCGTTACCGTCGCCGAACAAACTTGGGTTCCCGGTTCTTCCGGCAAAGCGGGAGAATTGACAATCTCAAACGACCCCGCGCACGTGCATAGCGGAAACTACGGCTTGTATGTGAACAAAGGACACTTCACAACCGATTACATCCCCCTCAAACCCGGCGCTCTTTACGACATGACGGCTTGGGGAAAAACCATTAATTATCCCGATGGCGACGGCCACTGGCGCGACTTGAACGGTGTAATACAGCCCGCTAATATCAACGACGCCTATTTTATCGGCGACAAAGGTAATAAAGGATGGAAATCCTACGAAAGACTGGGTATGGAAGGAGGCGCAGCCGCTTTGCGTATAGCAATAGAAACACCCACCGGCGATGCGAACGACAACGAGATGGCTCTCGACGACATCTTTTTAGGCGAACGCATTCCCATATCGCGTATTCCCGCAGGTGCAGTGAACCTCTTCCCCAACGGCGATTTTGAAGATCCGTGCGCCCAATATTTTCCGGTAGGCGATCCGCGCAACGATACCTGTATGGTTAATCCGAACAACTATCGCTATTCGGCCGACGCCTATTATGGCGGACAGGCCGATGACCAAGGATGGTTTAATGGCACTATCTATTCTGCCGAACACAATGCAGCTCCGTTTTGGCATCCTTTCTGGGGCGCTCGCGTGCGCGTGCAATATAATATGCAAACAGATAACAGCGAAGCAGGTCCCCGCTATGCGCGCGGCAAATACTCGCTACGCTTCTTCAACTGTTTTGGTCATAATGTTGAGTACGGAAATAATTTCTCATCAGGTCAGAACGAAGACCGTGGCAGTAACAGTAATATTAAGACTGTGCCTATCGAATTGGCAACAGGCAAGAAACATACTTTCCTTTTCTCCTACCACTTTGCAAAATGGGGTGGCGACCATTTGATTCTCGTTGTAAAGAACGGCGAAAAGGAACTTTTCCGCAAGACCATCAACAATTCGGAATATAGTAACTGGGTGGATGTGGTTCTTCCGTTTGAAACCGACGCCGACAATCATGCACTACAAATCCTAACGGAACGCGACGGCAGCACGCCGGGCGTTGTATATCTTGACGATTTGTTCCTCTTCGAAGGCGAACTCTTGCCCGACGACCGTGCCTATATCTACTTCGGAAAACCGACGGGAGTAAAAGAATCTAATGTGGATATCGAGTACGTGAAAATTAGCAGCGCAGGCGCATTCGATCCTTCCGGCGCTCCGATGCCTTCGGCCGCTTATGAACCGAAAACGGCTCCTTTGA
>JAISWY010000136.1 GCA_031270925.1 Candidatus Symbiothrix sp. | reverse complement strand
CCCGTCATGTCGAGCGGAGCGGAGCGAAGTCGAGACATCTGTCAATAGCACCTCCAAAAAAAAATTTAGCCGATTTTGATTCGTTTTGCTTTTTAGTCACAAAAAATTTATACATTTGTATTATATTTGCACCAATGGTAATTGAGGACAATGAATTATGACAACAGGAATTTTATACATCTGCACAGGCGCATACTCCATTTTCTGGAAAGATTTTTACATTACTGCGAATAAGTATCTTTTTCCGGGTGTTATAAAAAAGTTTTTTGTATTTTGCGATTCAAGCGAAATATATGGCGAAACAAACAATCCGAATATTGTAAAAATTCCCATCGAACACAAAGCGTGGCCTTACAATACCTTACTCCGCTTCGAAATGTTCTATAATCACAAAAATTTGTTCGACGGTTGCGATTATTTACTGTTTTACAATGCCAACACTATTTTTACGACCGAAATATTACCCGAAGAAATACTGCCTGAGAAAGAAGACGGTTATCTTGTTGCGTTAAGCAACAACGATGTAAACAATTTTACGCCCGAACAACACACCTACGACCGGAATCCGGCTTCCACTGCATATATTCCTTTCGGACAAGGAAAAGAATATTACAGAGGCTGCTTCAACGGCGGCAGAACGCCGGAATTTTTACAACTGATTAAAACCTGCAAAGAGCAAACGGATATTGACTTGAAAAACAATGTCATGGCTTTGTGGCACGATGAATCGCATTTGAATAAATATTTGCTCAACAAACCGGTCAAAACAATTTCTTCTGTTTACGGGAAACCCGAAGAATGGCAACAACCCAAAGAAGCAAAAGTTATTTTTAGCATCAAAAGCAAAAAGATCAAAGATATTAACCGTTTCAAAGGAATACAAATCAAGTATTCCCTTACTCGCTTTATAAGAAAATTATGCCAAGCGCGTCATGTCGAGCGGAGCGGAGCGAAGTCGAGACGTCTGATTGACACATTATGATCCCTGTACTTACAACAATAGCACCTCCAAAAAAAATTTAGCCGATTTTGATTCGTTTTGTTTTTTAGTCACAAAAAATTTATACATTTGCACCATATTTGCACTAATTGTAATTGAAGGCGATGAATTATGAATCAATTAAACAAACAGCAAACGAGATTATTCTCGGATTTAGACAGATTTATCGTCTCGGTGCAGAAGGCGAGCGCGGGCGCATTGTTGAGTTTATGAGATACAACTTTGTTTCCTCCTGCCAAAGAGGACTTTTACACAAATTAGGTTTTGTAATTTACGAAAAAGCAAATTATCAATTGCCGTTCGGATGCCACGGATGGCTGAAATATGAATACGATTCCTTTGGGAAGCAATACATTGCTTTAATAAAACAAGCACTATGAAAGTCAGTATTTGCATCCCAACTTATCAGTCGCCCGCCACGCTGAAACGACTTTTGGATTCAATTAAAATCCAAACCTGTACAGACTATGAAATTATCGTTTCGGATGATACTCCCGGCAATGAAATCGAAAAGTTGGTCGGGCAATATACAGATTTACCGCTGGTTTACTACAAAAACCCTCATTCGTTAGGATCTCCGGAAAATTGGAATCAGGCAATCCGCTTAGCAACCGGAGAATACATTAAAATCATGCACCACGACGACTGGTTCACTTCATCGACTTCCATCGCGGATTATGTTGATTTAATGAAGCAAAATCCAAAAGCTGTTTTCGGTTTCGCCAGACATTTAACAACTTTTGAATTAGATTGTCTGCACAAAAATCCCGACATCTTAGGATTAGGTAATTTAATCGGAGCGCCCAGCGTAACGATTTTCAAAAATCATACGGATCTGTTTTTCGACCGGCAACTGATATGGCTGGTTGATATTGAATTTTACATTCGCATATTACGAAAATATCCCGATTTTGCCTATACTTCAAAAAACTTGGTTACTATCGGAAGCAGCGATAATCGGATATCCGACCGAATAAAAGACAATAAAGCACTGATTCAAAAAGAACAAATTTATCTCGAAGACAAATTGGATTTACAATATAACCACTTTTACTTCGTTTATAATTATTTGAGACATAAATTTATTCTCCAAGTAAAAAGAAAAATTCAATCCATATGGAAACAATTGTTTTTTCCGGCGGTTTAGGTAATCAACTATTCCAATACGCTTTTTATCTGGCAAAGAAAAAAACATCTTCCAACGTGCATATCAACATTTATTCCATTCAACGGGAAAGATTGCACAATGGTTTTGAATTGGAAAAATTGTTCGGCATCCAAGCCGATGATGCTTCGTTGCTTGTCAGGATAATTCGCAAATTGTTGATTTTCAAAAAGAAAAAATATTTCCGGGCAATTGCTTCCGTTTTATTGGAGTTTGTTGTAAAATTAATCGGCATAAATGTAATTCGGGAAAAAGGCTATTCGACTTACAATCCCGAATACTTGCGGGCGCAAAAAGGTTTGGTTTTCTATTTCGGATTTTGGCAAAGCCCCTGGTATTTCGATTCGTTTCGGGAAGAAATCCGGAAAACGTTTTCATTCGATAAATCTTTATTGTCCGATAAATCTAAAATCTTGTCGGAAGAAATTGGGTCGAAAAACAGCGTGTCCGTCCATATTCGTCGAGGCGATTTTTTATCGAAATCAATTGATAATGCCGTTTGTGATGAAAAATATTACAGTCAAGCAATGGAACGGATGAAAAGCGATATTGAAAATCCGTATTTTGTGTTTTTTTCCGACGATCCGGAATGGGTAAAGGCAAATCTCGCCCTTCCCAATGCCGTTTATGTCGATTGGAACCAGGGAGCGGATGCGTGGCAAGACATGTATTTGATGTCGCAATGCCGGCACAACATTATCGCGAACAGTACGTTTAGCTGGTGGGGCGCTTGGTTGAACGAGAATGTCGGTAAGACGGTTATTGCGCCGGTAAAATTCATGAAACAGGCGGAAACACCCGATATTTACCCGCTAAATTGGATAAGGTTATAATCGAGGAAATCTTAAATCTGTAAAGCAAATTGCCTTAAATCTGTAAAGCAAATTGCCTCAAATTTGTAAAATAAAAAATATTCTATATCTTTGCACTTGTAATTTTTTGCATAATGAGTTATAAAAAACGCATAGTAGAAGAGGAATTAAGCCGCAAACCCCCGCTCGGCGTAGGCTCTGCCTACGTCGGCTTAAAAGCATGTCTCCAGACATGCCGCAAGCGAGGACGCTTGCTTTTAACTCGACGAAGGCTTGAGCTTTCGCAGAGCGAGGAGACGCCCTCTCTTAACTCACCATGGAAGCGAGTCATGTCGAGCGGAGCGTAGCGAAGTCGAGACTTCTGCTTTTAAACTCGGTGCCTTGAAAATTCAATAGCACCCC
>JAISWY010000427.1 GCA_031270925.1 Candidatus Symbiothrix sp. | reverse complement strand
TATACCCCGAGCTGCGCATTCGTATTGCTCGGGGTTATTCAAATTTAAGTCCTACGGACTTAAAACACGACCTTTTAACAAGTGCTACAATTTTAAATGCACCTCTTCGGGAACACAATTTGCGTTTAATAAAATAATTTACTATCTTTGTCCGCTAAAAAACTTCATAATCGCTTATGAATTTCTCAGAACTAATAAAACAGAGGCAAAGCAACCGCAGCTATCAGAGTAAACCGGTTGAACAGGAAAAAATTGAACAATGCCTCGAAGCAGCGCGTTTGGCTCCCTCTGCCAATAATGCGCAAAGTTGGACATTCGTTGTGGTTGACGAACCCGAATTGAAAAACCGTGTCGGCGAGAGCGTGGCGCGGCTCGGGATGAATCAATTCGTGAATCAGGCGCCCGTACTGATAGCCGTGGTAGTGGAAAAACCAATCTTCCTGACTCGCCTCGGCAGTATGGTACAAAACAAGGATTATCCTTTAATCGACATCGGTATCGCCGTTGAACATATTTGTTTGCAAGCGGCCGATCTTGGTTTGGGCAGTTGTATCGTGGGCTGGTTCAATGAAAACGATATTAAAAAGCTGCTCAATATTCCGCGTGATAAACGTTTGGCGTTGATAGTTGCATTGGGCTATCCGAAAGACGTGCCACGAGAAAAGAGACGGAAACTGCGGGAAGAAGTGATTCACTTTAACCGCTATTGATTTCGGTTTAAAATGGATAACCGATCGCCAAGTATCCCGTCGATTGTTTCCAAAAATCGCCTTTGAACAGCACGAAAGTTTGGTTTTCGGCCATCGGATTAATTACCTGCGTACCGTAATCGAAGCGAAGAATCAGGAAACCCAGATCCAGCCGCAAACCGATTCCGGCGCCAGTGGCCAATTCTTTATAAAACCGGTTCCAACGAAATTGTCCGCCGGGTTGATTATCGTAATTTTTTATTGTCCAGATATTTCCGGCATCGACAAAAACAGCCGGTTCCAGCCACGACAATACTTTGATGCGATATTCTGCATTCAAAAGTAAGTTGATGTCGCCCACGTGCAAAGTCGGATTATAGTTTTCCCAACGGAACGAACCCGGCCCCAAATATCTTGTATGCCAACCTCTTACGCTATTCGGGCCGCCCGCAAAATACCTTTTTTCAAAAGGCAGGATATTGGAATTTAAATAAGGAACAGCTATGCCCAGATTGATGTGAAAAGCCATCGTCTCGATCGATGACAAACGAACACTTTCCGTCCAATCGAAATCGCCTTTGATGTATTGCGCGAACGGATTGCCCAGAACGCGGTATTGTTCCTCCTCGGAATGCGATACTCCGAAAGCCTTGGCCAAGCCGTACAAAGCATTTCCCGATGTCTCCAAATGCAAGCGAATCGTGTATGAATTTGCTTGGATGCGACCGGATTGAGCATTGTTATACAACAAGTTATAGGTAATGCCGGCCGTAAATGTATTGGCATAGCTGAATTTGGTCAGCGCATCGACATTCCAATCAAGGTAATTTTGGAAAAGATCCGATTTCCAGGGCATATTTACATAGTTAATATCCAATAAAGCAAGACTTTGCGACAATGATTTGCGTTGCGCCGTCCAATTGAATTGCCAACGGAAATTGAAAAAATTCCGGATGTATTCGGGGCGTTTCTGCAAATTAAAATCCATGCTGTACTGGGTTTGCGTGTGGTAATTTTCGGACAAATATTCGCCCAGCCACGGCAAATGCAAACTGGGAAAAGTCAGTGACGGACTCACTCCCAATTCATAATAATTGTGCGTCAAAGTATCGTTTCCGGCTGTTCCGGCCACCCATTCGTAGGCGCCGCGCAAACGGATATTGAACAGTTCCGAGCCGTTGAAAAGGTTGAGATTACCGTAAGTGATGCCGACCGCCAATCCCAAATCGCCCGCCTTATGGGTGCCGTCCCACGTGATTTGCATCGAATGGTTATCGCCCGGTGTGAGGTAAATATTGCAATCAAGCAAGGTGGAATCGGGATAATTATTTTCCGCGTATTGTAAATCGGTCCGTCCCATACAATCCAAATTTTGCAACAGTTTATAAGTGCTTTCGCCGGCGCGTTCACGAAAAACCTGTTGCGGACGAACTCGGATTTTTTTCCGAATTACACTTGGGCGAAGGAAGCGCAAACTATCGTAATAAATCTGTATCCCATTGTATTCCAAGGAATCCTCGATTTGATAAGCCTTTTTATCCAAAGGATCGAATCCGCTAAAAACCTTGATTCGTTGCACGCGGTAAACCGGATTGATGCGATTGGTATCGGCCAAAACCAACTGCAAATCTACTTGTTTGGAGCGTAATGCGGTATCGGCCAAAAAGCGTAAGTTGTTCTCGTTGAACGTGTAATAACCTCGATTGCGTAAGGATGTAGCGATGCGCTTCCGCTCCGATTCCAATTGTTCGAGATTGAAAATACTGCCTTCGCGAATCAAACGGCGGTCGGCAAGTACACGGCTCGAATCGACAGGATTGTGCCGTTGCATCTGTGGAATATCTATGGTGTATTTTCGGATGCGGTAAGGTTCCTCGTTCCGGATGTGGTAAATTACTTGCGCCTTTTTGTTAATTGTATCGATTTCGGCTGATACGGAAGCGTTTAAATAGCCTTGGTTGTGCATTTCGGTCATCAATTCCTGTACCGATAACGCTACTGCATGATTGTTGAAAATGACCGGCGCTTCGCCCAATTTCCGGATAAACCGCTTCAGCCAACTCGAATCATTTTTTACTAATCCATAAATCCGCACTGCATTTTTAGACGTATTGGGTTTTTGATGTATGTAATTATTCAACAAGGTTTTATCGGCTCCGTCATCAATCATTTGGATATCGGCCTTTCCCAAAAGATAAGATCCTTCGGGGATGTGCTTGGTAACGCTACAAGCAGCGAACAATAAAGCAAGCAAAATAAGGGAATACTGTTTCATGCAAGCTTACAATTTCAATCTCCAACCCAAGCCGAATGATAAAATTGCCGGTTCCCGCGCATCTAAATAATGATCATAACGAGCGAAAAAATCCATATAATCGGTCTGATTCAAACGCCAAGTGGCGCCGCCCTGATAACGGATACGGGTCAAATAATTGCCTTTCGGATTGTTCAGGTCGTTGTATAAATCGCAGGAAATGAATGGTTCCCACGGTTTTCCCAAAATGGAATATTCGATTTGGAATTTATTTTTTAGCACTTGTTTTGGGTTGATTTTGTATTCGTCGTGGTTTTCGTCGCGATGCGTGAATTGCCATCGTCCGCGCCACGAAAACGTCCATTGGTCGATGCTTTCCTTGTACGATAGATTGAAATAATAGCGATGACGCGCTTCAAACAACCGGTCGTTGTTGTACAAATACAGGAAAGCGTAATAAGTACCGATTTTCAATTTCCGGTTAAGTAGTGAATAATCAAGGCCTAAGGTTGTAATATTTCGTTCAAAGCCGATAGAATTGTCTAAAAAACGAACTTCATCTTCCACTTTCAAATCGAAAAAACGATTCAAACTTTTTTCCACGGATCCCGACAGCGAACCGCCATAACGCACCGGCGATTGGGCAAGCAGCGATACGGATAAAAGCAAAAAGCCGATTATCAGCGTTTTACGAAAATTTGGTAATTTGATCGATGGTGTTAATCTCATCCGAATTTGATTGATAATAGATTTTCAAATAAGCCGTGTCGCGTAAAAAATCGATATGGCCAACTTCTACTTTGTTGATATTCAGTCCGGTACGTTTTTTCAAATCGGCCAATAATTCGTTGTATTTTTCGGGAACAATCAATGCGATTCGTTCGTATAATACGATTTTCGTTGCTGTTTGTTGAATGCTGCGCTCTAAAATCCACGTAATCAACAAAACCAAAACGTTGGCAGACAGCACGGTAGTATAATCCACGTCAATCGAAAGACCGTTCACGGCCGAGACGCCGATAATCACAAACAGATAGGTCATTTCGCGAATTTGGATGCTCTCGGTGCGATATTTTATCATCCCGAAAATACAGAAAAGTCCCAAGGCGAAACCTGTGCCGATGGAAAGACTTTGCAGAATAAACAGCAGCAAAAATATAGTTACACTGAACAGGATAAACGTGAAATAATAATCTTTCCGTTTGCTTTTCGGATAATAGAAAAAACGTGTTATTAGCCAGCAAACCAAGAGGTTAGCAGCAAAACGGATGATCAAGCTCAGCAGCATGGTAGAGTCGAAAACATCTACACCCATAAAAGAAAGGCCGTTGTCGGCTAATCGCTGTATATTTTCAGCCGCTAATTGAGAATCGTAATCGGGTTGAATCATTATTTATTGTGTTATTTTATTGATAATAGACCATTTAGCTTTAAAGCGATTTTGCTTGATGTCGGGATTTGTTAAAACCGTTCCCATGCAATATTTACTGAACGACGATTGTTTGATGTGCAAGTGGTTCACGATTTCGCGAAATTTGGAGGCCGTGCGTCCATCCTGTTTCAGTTCAAGCACCATCAGTTTTTCGGGCGATTCTTCCTTGCCGGTTAGCAGGTTTTGAAAAGTCAAATTCCAATCGATGGTTATGCGTTCGGTGGCGTTGTTATTGACCAAAGTAATCCGGTTGAAAGTGTTCGACAAAACAGGTTCCAAGTTTTTGAGTTCGAAAAGCGCGTGTGTGTGCAGGAAATCCTGTTCTTCCGCCAGTTCGTCCACCCTTTCGATATGCGTTTGAGCGACCGGAACGCGGATTTTTTGCGTCCGTCCCTTGTTGTTTTTGTTTTTGATTTCCAAAAAGGAAAGATTGGAATCGACATAAGAGCGGATACGGATTTTTTGCCGGTTCAATTTTCCATTTTGGTGCATGAGGAAAAAATCCAGTTCAGGCGTATCCATGTATTGTGTGGTATAAGCTGCAAAAAGCTTATCCTCAATGATTTGTATTTTGAAATCGGGTCTCAGCAATTCCAGTAACTGCGGCAAAATACTGACCGGAGCCACGAATTTCGAATCGACCCTGTCCATCAAACGGATATGCTTCATCTCTTCCAATGTGATGGGCTTCATCTGTTCCAAAATATCATTTATAGGAATATTCATATACTTTGGTGGAATACAGTTTTCCGTTGGGATTGTAATTGTATTGAATTTTTTTCCGTCCGTTCTGCAAATAATCGTATTTGCGGATGCGGTAAAGCCTGTTTTTGTCGTTATAGACGTTTTCGCGGATACATTTTCCGTTTTCGTCGTATTCGAATGTGATTCGTTCACGCTGACCGTAAACGGCGTATTCGATTTCTTCCAATTTGTAACCGTTTTCATCCCAAACGGTTAAGTGGTCCATCCATTGACGTTTCCCTTTGGCGTCGGCGTTCATTTCCTTTACAACCAAATTCTTTCTCAGTTCGCGTTTTTCTTCGGGAGTCAGAAACGGCGTTTGCGTTTGCGAGGCGGGTGGGGGAGTGGCCGCTTGGCGGTTTTGCGCAATCAAATGAAATACCCCGATGCCGATGATGGCAAATAATGTGCTGATTATTAATGATTTTTTCATTTTCAAAAAGGATTAGTTATTAATGATAATATGAAATTCCAAGGGCGTTTCGCCGGTCAAAATATCGGGATAAACGTGGTGCGCTTGGCGTACTTCCACTGTATCGACTATGGGAAAAAGAATGTTTTTATATTCTTCGCCTCGTATTTCTGTGTGTACAAAAACTTCATATTGCTTGTTGGCTTGCAACTCTTTGAAAACGAAAACACCATTATCGCCGGTTC
>JAISWY010000119.1 GCA_031270925.1 Candidatus Symbiothrix sp. | reverse complement strand
TCAAAGGATTGAACGTGCATCCGGGATACGCGAAAAACAAGATGCGCAACGCCGGTTTGATTGCGATGCAATTCGCTGCGATGCTTCCGCCCACCGAACGTCCTGAACATACCGACGGCTACGAAGGCTTTTTCCACTTAACCGGAATGTCGGGAACAGTCGAAGATGCGACCTTATCGTATATCGTTCGCGACCACGACGCCAGCCGTTTCGAGCAGCGTTTGCAGCAGTTACAATCCGTAAGCAATTATCTGAACAGTGTTTACCCTGCCGGTACTATCACATTGGCAATCAAGCAACAATACCGCAATATGCGAGAGGTGGTGGAGCCGAAAAAGCACATCATTGAGTTAGCCGAAAATGCGATGTGTGAAGTTGGAATTACGCCCATTGTTCGCCCCATTCGCGGGGGAACCGACGGCGCACAATTATCGTTCAAAGGTTTGCCTTGTCCGAATATCTTTGCCGGCGGATTGAATTTCCATGGAAAATACGAATTTGTTCCGATTCAATCAATGGAAAAAGCGGTAGAAGTAATTGTAAAAATGGCAGAACTTGTAGCATCTAAATAACTTTATGTCAATAAAATAGGATTAAATGATAAAACCGAAACATTGGCTGCGAGATTTTCTCGGCCTTTTCTATCCGCAAATCTGCATTACGTGTTCCGAAGCGTTAATCGGTCGCGAAGTATTTTTTTGCGCCGATTGTCTGCAAAATTTACCGAAAACAAATTACCATTTGCAGGCCGATAATGCAGCTTACAACCAATTGGCAGGCAAAGTTCCAGTTCAAAAAGCGGCGGCTTGGCTTTATTACAACAAAGGCGGCAAAGCGCAACAAACCATTGCAGAAATCAAATATCGCGGGAATATTGCTTTTGGAAAATGGATTGGTCGCAGTTTGGCGCAAGACATTCAAGCATCGGGCTTTTTCGATGAAATCAATTGCCTGATTCCGATTCCGTTGCATCCGAAAAAGCGTTGGCAGCGAGGATTTAATCAAACGGAAATTTTGGCACAAGGCATTTCGGAAATAATTGGTATTCCAATCGATTGCAGTCACTTATACAGAGGAAAAGCCAACGAGACCCAAACCAAAAAAAGTTTGTACGAGCGATGGCGGAATACGCAAAACTTGTTTCAAGTGCGTAATCCCGATGATTTAAAAAATCAGCATATCTTGTTGATTGATGATGTATTAACTACCGGTTCTACTTTGGAGGCTTGTATCCGTGCTTTGTTGCAATGCACAGGCATTCGCGTTAGTGTTTTGACGGTGGCGATAGCCTGATTGATGACATTATCTCTTGTAAGGGCTTCCAAACAAACTCCCGTTCGCGATAATACGGATGAGGAAGTGTTAATTCTTCCGATTGATAATTCAAATCATCATATAAGATTAGGTCGATATCAATGATGCGGTCATGATAAGCAGTAGTAGTTTTTTCAGTTCGTCCCATTTCTTTTTCAATGGCTTGGGTAGCATGAAGGACTTCCAAGGGCGATAAAGCCGTTTCTGCTTTAATAACCATATTTAAAAAGCTATTCGGCGATTCAAATCCCCAAGCTTCGGTTTCGTAAACAGACGAAAGAGCCGAAAGAACACCTATCCTCCCGGCTATTAATCGCAGGGCATGAAACAAATTGGCGTGTTTTTCACCTAAATTGGTTCCCAAGCCCAAATACACGATATGTTGTTGCATATCAGATAATTAACATCGCATCGCCATACGCGCCGAAGCGATATTTCTCGGCAACGGCTTGTTTGCTGGCATCCATTATCAAATCGAATCCGCCGAAAGCTGCCGCTTGCATCAACATCGAAGAGAAAGGCAAATGGAAATTGGTAATGATGCTTGTGGCTACCGAAAAATCGTAAGGCGGGAAGATGAATTTGTTCGTCCATCCGTCAAACTCTTTCAAATGGCCGCCGGTGGTAACGGTAGCTTCGGTAGCGCGTAACACCGATGCGCCTACCGCGCACACTTGCCGGTTTTTGTCTTTGGCTTGATTGACGATTTTCACAACTTCCGAGTCGATAATCACTTGTTCGGAATCCATTTTGTGCTTCGTCAAATCTTCCACATCAATATCGCGGAAATTGCCCAAGCCGGAGTGAACGGTAATAAAAGCGAACTCGCAACCCTTAATTTCCAAGCGTTTCATCAATTCGCGACTGAAATGCAAACCGGCGGCGGGAGCCATCACCGCGCCTTCGTGCTTCGCAAAAATAGTTTGGTAACGCTCGGTGTCTTCCGGTTCGACCGGCCGCGTGATGTAATCGGGTAGTGGTACTTCGCCCAAAACATAGAGAGACGATTTAAATTCGTCGTGCGGGCCGTCGTAAAGAAAGCGCAAGGTACGGCCGCGCGAGGTAGTATTGTCGATTACTTCGGCCACCATTGAGTCGTCTTCCCCGAAATACAATTTGTTGCCAATACGGATTTTACGCGCCGGATCGACCAGCACATCCCACAAACGCAATTCTTCATTGAGTTCGCGCAACAGAAACACTTCGATTTTTGCACCCGTTTTTTCCTTGTTTCCGAACAAACGCGCCGGAAAAACTTGCGTATCGTTGAAAATAAAGGTGTCGTTCTCGTCGAAATATTGAAGAATGTCCTTGAAAATTTTGTGTTCGATTTCTCCTGTTTTTCGATGAACGACCATCAACCGCGATTCGTCGCGGTTTGCAACCGGATGCTGTGCAATTAAATCCTGAGGCAGATTAAATTTGAATGTTGATAGTTTCATACTATTATTAATGAATTTTAATATACAATTAATGAAGCATTCTCCCGAATGTTTCGATGTCGATACATTGTTCTAACGTTACGGAACCGATTTTAGTTCGTTCCAAAGCCGCTAAATGCGCGCCCGACTGCAAGGCTTCGCCGATGTCTCGCGCCAAAGCGCGGATGTATGTTCCTTTGCTGCAAACCACTTGAATTTTGATAGATTCGGGTTGAAAATCCAGCAATTCGATTTCGTCAATGACCAATGTTTTCGGTTTCAAATCGACTTCCAATCCTTTACGAGCCAAGTCGTAAGCCCGGTTGCCGTTAATTTTGCAAGCCGAATAAGCCGGCGGAATCTGTTGAATACTTCCGATAAATTTCGGCAGTGTTTCTTCGACCAACTCCCGCGTGATATGCGCCGTTTCGTATCGTTTATCGATTTCCGTTTCCAAATCGAATGAAAGCGTAGTGGCTCCCAAAGCCAGCGTAGCCACATATTCTTTAGTTTGGTATTGAAATTCGTCGATACGTTTGGTGGCTTTTCCGGTGCAGATAATTATCACGCCTGTTGCCAACGGATCTAACGTTCCTGCATGACCGACTTTTATCTTCTTGATTTTCAGGGAACGGGAAATCTCGTAACGGACTTTATTAACCAAATCAAACGAAGTCCAATGCAAGGGCTTGTTGAAGTATAAAATTTCGCCTTCCTGAAAATGATACATTAGATAATACTTAAATTATGTCCCGACCATAATAATGTCAGCAACACCGTTCCAATGAGGATACGATAATAGCCGAAAGCTTTAAAACCGTATTTTCCAATAAAATCAATAAAAAACTTAATGGCTAAAATGGCTACGATAAATGCAACTATATTGCCGATAATCAATATATTGATATTGTCTGCCAAGACTTGACGGCTTTCATCTTTCATCAATAATTTTAACACTTTCCATGCCGATGCCGCAAACATGGTCGGAACGGCCAAGAAAAATGAAAATTCGGCGGCATTTTTACGGGTCAATTTTTGCGACATACCGCCTACAATCGTTGCCATTGAGCGCGAAACGCCCGGAATCATCGCGATACATTGACAGAAACCGATAATGATCGCTTTTTTCGGCGTAATAGTCTGATTTTTAGATGTTTTTGCAAATAATTTATCTACAAACAGCATAAATATTCCACCGATAATCAGCATGATAGCAACTACTTCTACACTTTCGAGCAATTCGTCAATTTTATCGCTGAATAATATGCCCAAAACTGCGGCTGGAATAAAAGCTATCAACAGTTTCCAATAAAAATCCCAACTTTGTAAAAAACGTTTGAAATACAAAACTACGACCGAAAGGATAGCTCCAAACTGTATAATCACGGTAAACGCCTTCACAAAATCGGTCGGAGGAACATTCAAAATACTTTCGGCAATAATCATGTGTCCTGTACTCGAAACGGGCAAAAACTCGGTCAAGCCTTCTACAATAGCTATAATAATCGTCTGTAACCAATCCATCACGCTTTCGGTTTTTTCAGTATGGCATAAATAATCAGACCGAATCCGGTCATGATAACGATCGGAGCAACAAGTAATCTCCTTGTATTGAAGATACTAGGATCGAATCCTGTTTCTTCGGTCGTTTTTCCGCCCGAAACTAAAATAAATCCGATAATGATAATCACGATCGAAATTGTCAAAAGAATAAAATTTTCTTTTCCGAAAGCCAAATGTTTATTTTCCATTTTTATTACATTTTATGCAGATCTTCAATATCTGCGCGAATATATTTATTTACAGCTGAATAAGTGGCGATTATGGTAATCAGAAGACCTAAGATAATCACACTTCCAAACACAATCAATAAGAATTGTATATCGTTTAAGACGTTGAAATTCGGAATGTTATGCGAAATATACAACATCAGCCAATATAGGGCGCCGTCGGCTATCAAAGCGGCAATCACTCCTTGTATAATGTTGGAGCGCAGAAACGGAGTGATGATAAATCCTTTTTTCGCTCCCACCAATTTCATGGTATGAATCAAGAAGCGTTTGGAATAAATCATCAACCGGATAGTATTGTGGATAAGTGCAAACGATATAAAAAGCAGTATCGCCGCTATAATCAATAAGATAAGATTAACATTGGTTATATTTTCGATGGCCGCTTGCATCCATTCTTTCCGGTATTCGATTTCTCTAATATTGGTCGAATAGTTTTTTAATTGTTTATCGATGACATGAAGACTGTCGGGATGCGCATATTCGGCCATGAGATGCATCACAATTATATCAGGTAAAGGATTGAAACCCAGCAAGGTTTCCGGATCTTCACCCAAATCGTCGGCCAAAATTCGGATGGCGGTTTCTTTGGAAATGTATTCGGTCGATTTGGCGAAAGCCGTTTCGTTCAAATGGTTTTGCAAGCCTTTAATATCGTCTTTACTCGTATTGTCGCTTAATACAATATCAAACGAAAAACTTTCCTTGATACCGACCTTTAATTGGTTGGTAAACAAATAAGAAAAAACGACCAGACCTAACAGAAACAGTACTAG
>JAISWY010000101.1 GCA_031270925.1 Candidatus Symbiothrix sp. | reverse complement strand
ATGATTTTCGCCACTCCCGATTTTTATCAACTGGCCACCGGACGCATCTTGCTGGCTTACCAATGGCGTTACGCAGCCGGCTACAACGACACGATTCACACGAACGAAAGTTGCGGCATCGAATTGATGACGAGCGACGATAACGGCCAAACATTCTCCGAGCCGAAAGTGATTTACACCGGCCGCTGCTGGGAACCGTATTTCCTGCAACTGCCTTCGGGTGAAATTCAATTGTATATTACCGACAGCAGCGAAGTCCGTTGGAAACGTTCGCAGGCTTGTGTGGCGCTTTTCCGCTCGTTCGATAACGGAAAAACATGGCAAAACAAGGTTACGGCAACTTACAAAGACGGCGAAGCCTTATCGCGAACCATCGACGAACGCGGCAAATTCGACGGGATGCCGGCTGCTCAACCACTCAACGATAATCAGGGAATTGTGATGGCTATCGAAACATGGAGCGCCGTCTGCCAGCACGACATCACTCCTTATATAATCTATTCTCCCAAAAATGAAAATTGGAAATACAAAAACGACGAAATCCGTACATTCGGCGGCCCCGAAATAGAACGCAAGAAACAGTTAAACAAAGACTTTCGCGGATTCGGGCCGTATATGGAAAAACTGCCGGACGGCGAAATTCTGGTGCAATCCAACGGAATGTACAAAAACCAGCAGGGAATGTGGGTATTCATCGGCGACAAAAAAGCCGAAAGTTTCGGTTATGCCTCGACTCCTTTCACGGGATATTGGGGTTCGATTGCGTATATCGGCGATAATGAAGTGATTAGCGCGGGAACCTATACCTATCAACGCGAAGATGGGAAAGACCACGACGGCATCCGTATAATGAAAGGAAAATTGAATTACGCCAAGAAAATCAAAAAAGGCGAAATCCGATTGCAATCATTATCTTCTTTCGATGTAAAAAAGAATAACGATTGGTTTATCGGTCGGGAAACGGCTTCGTCCGCTTATTTGAATTTCGGTTATTCCGATCGTTCGTTCGATTTCACGACGTATTTGTTCGACGGGAATTTGATTGCGTTTCAGCCTTTAAATGCCGATGCAACGGATTTTCTATTCTATCGGAAAGATACGAAAACCGGAAAAAACGATATTTACCGATTGGTTATCAATGCAAAAGGAGTTTTTTCTCTGTTCAGGGAGCAAAACAATTCGTGGATTCCGCAAGATGTTTCGGCTGTAAAAGACATCACAACCGATTTAAACGGAACAATCAATAAGGACACAGACGAAGATTTGGGTTTTGCAGCCAAAGTATCGGTTCCGTGGAATTTAATCGGCGGTTTTCCGAAGCAAAGCGAACAATTCCGCATGCATCTGCGCCATTCATACAAAGACAATACCAAGGAATTTCCTTTCGCCTCGATGGAAGCGGTGGCGGGCGAAAATTCGGATATTCCCGAAACATGGTTGCCTGTTTCGTTCAAATAATTTAATAAAATGAATATTATGAAACATATTATATTGATTTTCAGTTGTTTTATATTTGGCCTTACGCTTTTCGCCCAAGAAATCAACCTGCGTATTTCGTGGGATAAAAATTCGTATCAGGAATTGACTTCATATCCGATTGCAGGCACAAGCACCGTAGCGAGAACGGCCTATTACCCGCGCATTAAACGATTGGGCGACAATTCCTTATTGATGGTTTTCATGAACAGTCAATTGGGATACAGTATTTATACGCGACGGAGTATCGACGAGGGAAAAACGTGGAGCGAGGCAACGATTGTCCGCAAAACATACAAAGAAGCCTCTCCAACTTCAGCGAACGATAACAGGATGTTTGCCTGTCCCGATTTCATCGAATTGGGTAAGGGCGAAATACTGTTGGCATATCAATGGCGATATTCCAATGCCTACAGCAGCGCCGAATACACCAATGTGAGTTGCGGCATCGAAACCATGCGCAGTCGCGATTACGGCAACACATGGGAAACGCCTCGCAAAGTCTATAACGGCCGGATGTGGGAACCGTCGTTCATCTTATTGCCTTCGGGCGAATTACAGATGTTGTTTACCGACAGCCACGAAGTAAATGCCGCCGTAGCGTCCCAACCGGCCGTGAGCATGTTGCGCTCGTTCGACAAAGGCGAAACTTGGCAAAACAAAGCGCTTTGCTCGTGGCAAGATGCAGAGGTGTTGTCGCGCATCGTCGATAACAAAGGCACTTACGACGGAATGCCGGTAGGAAAAGTATTGCACAACAACAACGGAATCGCATACGCCTGCGAAAGTTACGGATATGCCCAAGCGCCATGGATTGTCTGGTCGTCTATGGAAAAAAATTGGGAATACAACGATTTCTATTTTGCCACCGGAGGCCCCGGCAGCAATCGCCGTTGGCTGGTTCATCCCGATTTCAAAGGAGCGGCGCCGTATATGGAAGTTTTACCGACGGGAGAAGTGATTGTGCAGGGCAACGGCAGTTACAAATCGTCGTCGGGAATGTGGGCATTCATCGGCACGCCCGATGCCAAAACGTTTTCGTTCGCTTCTTCGCCGTATTCGGGTTGGTGGGGCGCCATTTCGTATATCGGTAACGATGAAGTGATTAGCACAGCCAATCAAACTTACAAACTGGGCAGTTTGGAATACGAAATGCTGAAAGTGATAAAAGGCAAACTGAATTACGCCAAAGACGTCTATAAATCATCTATCGAATTACAATCGCTTTCGTCGTTCGACCGGAGTATTCATCACGATTGGTTCATTGGCGAAAAATCGCAATCGCAAGCCTTCGTGAATTTCGGTTATAGCGATACGCATTTCGAATACACGGTGCATCTTTTCGATTCGATTATTACGGCTTTCACGCCTACGAATGCCGATGCAGTGGTTCTACGGATGAACCGCAAGACCGGCGATTCGAATGTTCTGTACCAAATAGCCGTCAATGCCGCCGGAAAATTTTCTTTGGATAAGAAGACGGCTTATACCTGGATTCCGCAAGATGTATCGTCTGTAAACGAAATTACGGTGCAGTTGGACGGAAGCATTAACGACGCTTCGGATAAGGATACCGGTTATGCCGCTAAAGTACACATTCCTTGGAATTTACTCGGTGGATTGCCTTCGGACGATGAAATTTTTTCTATCCATTTGATGCAAAGATATAAAGATACCGTAACCGAAGCGCCGGCAGCTGTGTTGGCGTCAATTGCCGGCGAACAGGCAGATGACCCGACGACTTGGTTGAAAATCAATTTTTTATCTAATGAAACCGGGATTCGGAAAAACAATAGGGTTGAAAATCCGGTTTTTGTAAGCGGAAAGAGTATTAAAACGGCTCAACCGGAACAAATGAGCAGTATCGACATCTATAATCTAGCGGGACAAAAGATATTGCATCTCTCATCCATTCAAGCCGAGCAAGCGGTTGATTTACCGCAAGGATGTTATCTCCTTGTCTGTAAAGATATTACCGGAAAAACAACAACATTAAAACAAATATTTCGCTAAATATAACTTTTTTTAATTTATAAATTGAATACACATGAAAAAGATTTCTATTTTTTGTTTATTGGTAGCTTTTACGGCGAGCATAAGCGCTCAAATCGTGCTACAAGAGATCCCGGACTACAAATTCCAACATGCCAACGGATTGGATGTGGACGTGAATGCCGATGGTAAATTAGACATTTTCATCGGAGGGAACGATTTTCCCCAACGCTCCGAGTACGAACGAATCGGCTCGACCGGAAGTCCTGCTTATTACCGTACTTTGCTGTTGTTGTGGAGCAAAGCTCAAAACGAGTTTATCGAAGGCGCAAGTAATTTCCTGACCAATTCGCGTCCTTATCACGCTTTTGCCGATTTCGACGGCGACAATATCTTGGATTTGGTTAGTTGCAGCCACGGTAGCTACGCCGCTTTTCCCGAAGATTGGGGATTGTTCATCGGCGACGGCAACGGCAATTTCAACCGTGAGGAAATCACTTTCGATGATTCGAACTATGAATTTTTCCCGCGTGCGGCAGTGGTAACCGATGTGAATCTCGACGGCAAACCCGACATTATCTGCGTGGGTTACGGAGGCTCTTACGGCACATCCAGTTATGTCGATTTCGGTGGCATATTGATCAACGACGGCGAATTTGTGGGCGATACGAAATTCAAAGTAACCGGTCGCAATTTATTTGCACCTCATGCGTGGTCGTATCCCGGCCTTTATGTACTGGACATCAACAACGACGGCTATCCCGATTTCCTGATTACAGCCAGCGACGCTTCGGATAACGCCATTGCCGACAAATCGTTTTTCGATGTTTTTGTGAATAAAGGAGCAAATGCGCCGGGCGAATTTGAACGGATTCACATTTGCGAAACGCTGCAAACTCCCGCGCAATACTTAGGCCCTGTGTTGATTCAAGACTTTACCGGCAACGGTTATTTAGACATTGTCGTTACCGGAAAAACAGGCAGTTCGTCGGTTTCCGTGATGCGTCATTACACCAACAATGGGGACGGCAGTTTTGAATTAAACACGCAAACAAATCTGACGGACTCTATTTGCAAGGATATTCGCAACGAATCCTCGACCGATACGCAAGCCAAAGCCTTTGATTGGGACGGCGATGGATTACCCGATATTTTGATAAACGGCTATGTGAGTGCAAAACCTTCTACACAAACCGGTTATTGGTGGAAAAACAATGGAGAGGGTAATTTCAGCGCATCTCAGCGTTTGCCGGGCGCTTCCAATTCGTGCATGATGTTTCCCGACTGGGACGGCGATGGCGTGCGCGATATGTTCACAGTGGGCAAAACCACTTCCACCACCTATTTAACCCAGGGTGGAAGCAATTATTTTGAAGGAATGGTTACCAAAGGCGAAGCGCCGGTCAACGTCAAACCTTCCGCACCTGACGGTTTGAATGTCGCAGTAAACGGAAACGAAGTGCGCCTGAGTTGGAATGTAGCGACCGACGACAAAACACCTGCGGCTTCGCTCTCGTATGAATATTACATCTTAAATTCCGAGGGTGAAGTAATCAACAACTGCCGCTCAATTATCGGCGGCGCCTTAGACGGTTCGCGCATGGTTTTGGCTTTGGGCAACGCCTTTTTAAGCAAATCGGTTACGTTGAATCATCTTCCCGCAGGCGATTATACTTGGGGCGTGCAGGCGATTGACGCCTGTTACGAAGCTTCGGTTTTTGCTACCGGCGAATTTACCGTCGGCAACACGGCAATTTCGCAAACGACAGTTCCGAATGTAAAAATAACTTCTAATAATCAGACACTTACAGTTAAAACCAAGGGACAAACCACCTTGCGTTTAGTGGATTTGAGCGGTAAAATTCTGGAAGAAAGTCAATTCAACCGCAGCTACTCGAAAGCATTGCCCGGCAAAGGCGTTTTCCTTGTAGAACTGAATGTGAGCGGACAACGTATCATTAAAAAAATCATAATTTAATTTATGACAAGCGGCTCCCATAACGTCGCAAGGCGTTCAATATGGATAACCTCCGGTGAAGCGAAGCGACCGGAGGCTATCCTCGTTCTATGCCTTATCGGTGTTCTATTCATATTCCAAGCGATAAAAGCAGAGCAAAAGCCCTTCTATTTCAACCGATTATCCACGCAAAACGGTTTGTCGAACGATCGTGTGTATGCGGTTTTGCAAGACCGTCGCGGCTTCCTCTGGGTCGGCACCACCGATGGATTGAACCGTTTCGACGGAGTCGCTTTCAAAACTTTTTACAAATACGATTTGGATGTAAACAGCAGCTACATCATCTCACTTTGCGAAGACAACCAAGGCAATATTTACATCGGAACAGATAACGGCATCAGCGTTTATAACCTCCACAACGATACATTTCAGTGCATCGAAAAAATCACCGGAAGTCCCCTGAAAATCCGCAACAAAGTATCCGTCATCAAAAAAGACGAGGAAGGCGTGATTTGGATGACGGTCGATAAACAAGGATTGTTTTCGTTCAATCCCGAAACCCGCGAATTAAAAAGTTATTTACTCGAAAACAATGTTTATCCCTTTGTGTCGGGCGTTTCGTGCTTTTATTTCGATAAGAATTATCCCCATTTGATTAGTTTTTACTTTGATAATTTATATTTGAGCGACCCATCGTTCAAAAACCTGAAACCCTATACTCTATCCGACGGCTCCCAACCCTTCAAACGCGACAATATCACGCGCATTATTCGTGGCGCCAACAGCAACACGATTTATGTGGCCAGCGTAAACAAAGGCGTTTGCGAAATCAATCTATCGGCCAACACGATGCGAACGATTTGTTCCGACAGCAACGGAAAAGCAATTCCCAACGATTTATACCTCGACAGCAACAATACCCTCTGGATTGCTACCACCAACGGCGTTTACCAATACAACATCCGAATGGAAAACCTGACACATGTCGAATTGTCGGACGATAAACTGGTTTCGCTTTCCGACCTCGAAGTAATGGTGATTCGCATCGACGACATCAAAGGAATATGGCTCGGCTCGTTCAACCACGGTTTGCTCCATACCAATAATACTTTTATCCAATTTGAAAAATTTTATCAAACGCCTTCGACTTCGCTCGTCGGCAAAACCATCCGCGAATTTGAAGAAGACAATGGCAACAATATTTGGATAGGAACCCGCCGCAACGGTTTGTTCAAATACAATCCTGCGGAAAAACGCCTCGAAAAATACCAAAACAACTCGCTGCCGGAAACCATTTTCGGCCTCTGCCGCGACAATGGTAATCTGTGGATGGGTTCGTATGACGGTATTTTCCGCCTGAACATTCAATCCGGAGCGGTAAAAATCTACAACCGGCGCGACGACAGTTCCAAATTGCGCGACGACCGGACAACTAAAATCTACAAAAATTCGCTCAATCAGATTTTGGTCGGCACAGCGCTCGGATTATTGCAATACGATGCAACAAAAGACGAATTTACCGCCATCGACACCTTCAACGGTATCTTCGTGGACGATATTCTGGAAGACAGTCGCGGCAATATGTGGTACGCTACCTACGCCAATGGCCTGTATAAATACGACCGCATCAGCCGGCAATTTGTGAATTACAAAAACAATCCCGACCAAGATTCTTCCATTCCCTGTAACAAAGTGATTTCCCTGTTTGAAGACAGCAAGCAACGTATCTGGATAACCACTTTCGGCGGCGGTTTTTGCCGTTTGAACGACGACGACACCTTTAGCGTTTTCGATATTTCCAACGGAATGCCCAGCAATATTATTTACAAAATAATCGAAGACGACAACGGCTATTTCTGGATCTCATCGCACAAGGGATTGA